>JAAYHN010000043.1 GCA_012735395.1 Alcaligenaceae bacterium
GAAATATTTCTACCGTGTTACCCGCTTCACGGGCCCGTTCGCCTTCAATGGTAATACGATTGCCATTGCGCCCCAGTTTGACACCCCACGCCTGTGCGATTTGCCGCAGGTTTTCATCAAGCGGCCCGCACAGGTTTGCCAATTGCATATTGTCTCCGTCAAGAGAAAGAATAACTGGCTGGTTGCGTTTTACTGTCATTAAATTGCCTGTTCACTGGTAACCACTTCGCCACGTAGCGAATTGGTGTAGACATCGGTAATGCGAACATTGACCATTTGGCCTATCAGGCGTTTGGGGGCGGCAAAGTTGACAATCCGGTTGTTTTCGGTGCGACCGGTCAGTTCATTGGCATCACGGCGTGATTCGCCCTCTACCAGAACTGACTGGATGGTGTTGACCATATTGTTACTGATGACTTTGGCCTGTTCAATGATTTGTGCCTGCAAGCGCTGTAAACGGCGCAGTTTTACATCGTAGGGGGTGTCATCGTGCAGGTCGGCTGCCGGGGTACCGGGACGGCGTGAGTAAATGAAAGAGAAGGAAGTGTCAAAATTGACATCTTTAATCAGTTTCAGGGTAGCCTCGAAGTCGGCATCGGTTTCACCCGGAAAACCTACGATAAAATCGGAAGACAGGGTCAGGCCGGGACGTGCCGCATATAGCCGGCGAGCGATGGATTTGAATTCAAGGCCGGTATAACCCCGTTTCATGGCGGCCAGTATGCGATCGCTACCTGTTTGAATGGGCAGATGCAGAAATGGCACCAGCTTGGGCAGGGCGCCATGCGCTTCAATCAGGCGGTTGGTCATTTCTTTGGGGTGGGAGGTGGTATAGCGAATGCGTTCTATGCCCGGAATTTCATGAACATATTCCAGCAGCATGGCAAAGTCGGCAATTTCACCGCTGTCACCCATGGTGCCACGGTAGGCGTTTACGTTTTGCCCCAGCAGGTTCACTTCTTTTACCCCCTGGTCGGCCAGGTCGGCCACTTCTTGCAGGACATCTTCGAAGGGGCGGGAAATTTCTTCACCACGGGTGTAGGGAACAACACAGAAACTGCAGTATTTGCTGCAACCTTCCATAATGGAAACGAAAGCCGAAGGGCCATCAACCCGGGCGGGTGGCAGGGCATCGAACTTTTCAATTTCAGGAAAACTGATGTCAACCTGGGAGCGGCCAGATTGCTTGCGTTTGGCAATCAGGTCGGGCAGCCGGTGCAGGGTTTGGGGGCCAAAGACCACATCAACATAAGGCGCCCGGCGAATAATGGTGGCGCCTTCCTGGCTGGCCACACAGCCCCCGACACCAATAACCAGATCCGGTTTTTTTTGTTTGAGCAGATTGACGCGGCCCAGATCGGAAAAGACCTTTTCCTGGGCTTTTTCACGGATGGAACAGGTGTTGAGCAGAATGACATCGGCTTCTTCGGGGTTGCTGGTGAGCTCCAGCCCCTGGTTGTCACGCAGCACATCGGCCATTTTGTCAGAGTCATACTCATTCATCTGACAGCCAAAAGTTTTGATGTAAAGTTTTTTTGTGCCATTACCGGATGATGGCAGAGAGGCGGAAGAGGCGGGTGCCGGCGCTGCGCCAGGTCGTTTTACAGTTGTTTCTTGCATAATATGGATACCGTGACGGGTTTGAGCCCGGGGGCAAAAAAGGAAAAAACAGATTGTACTCCATTCATCTTATTTTCTACTTATCCATTTGTTTTTGCATGAAAAAAGCCCTGTTCTGGAAAGAAACAGGGCTTTGGGCAAAGACAGTTGGAAAACGCGTTATCAGCCTTCGATAATCTCGGTTTCCATATCTTCTTTTTTAGGCAGTTTCAGCATGTCTTCACGCTTGATGCCCAGCCACATGGCAATGGAAGAGGCCACGAAAACAGAAGAGTAAATACCAAACCAGATACCAATGGTTAGGGCCAGGGCAAAATAGTGTAGGGATGGGCCGCCAAAGAAGAACATGGACAGCACCATCATTTGGGTTGAACCGTGGGTAATGATGGTTCGGGAGATGGTTTGGGTAATGGAGCTGTTAATAACTTCCTGAACCGAGGTTTTACGCTGCTTGCGGAAGTTTTCACGAATACGGTCCATGATAACCACTGATTCGTTAACCGAATAACCCAGTACGGCCAGTACCCCTGCCAGTACGGGTAATGAGAACTCCCACTGGAAAAAGGCAAAAAAGCCCAGGATAATAACCACGTCGTGCAGGTTGGCAATCATGCCGGCAATCGCGAATTTCCATTCAAAGCGGAAACCAAGGTACACAATAATACCCAGGATCACGAAGAAGAACGCCTTCAGGCCATTGGAAAACAGTTCGCTACCCACTTGCGGGCCAACAAATTCAACCCGCCGCAGTTCGGCGCCAGGGTCTTTTTGCTGCAGAACCTGCATGACCCCTTCACTTTGCTGCGCCGATGTGATGTTTTCCTGGATAGGCAAACGGATCATGACATCTTGTGAGGTGCCGAAGTTCTGTACCTGAAAATCGGTATAACCCAGGGAAGCCACCGACTCGCGAATGGATTCGAGTTCAGCCGGTTGCTGGTAGCTGACTTCCATGACGGTTCCACCGGTAAATTCGATGGAAAGATGGAAACCACGGGTAACAATAAAAAATACCGCGAGCACGAAAGTAATGGCACTGATCGCATTCAGGATCAGGGCATACTTCATGAACGGTATGGTTTTACGAATTCTGAAAAATTCCATTTTATTTCCTTGTTCCCGGGCTTACTGGGCCCGGGTACATTGATTTGGTGTTAAGCATTGCATGGGTTGGATGAAAAGAAATTATTTCTTGTCATCGGGTTTCCAGACAGTACCAATCGCCAGGGATTTGAGTTTTTTACGGCTGCCATACCAAAGGTTGACCAGGGCACGCACGCCCACAATCGAAGAAAACATGGAAGTCAGAATACCCAGGCAGTGCACGATGGCAAAACCGCGGATGGGGCCTGAACCGAAAGCCAGCAATGCCAGACCCACAATCAGGGAGGTCAAGTTGGAGTCGAGAATGGTGCCCCATACCCTGTCGAAACCGGCATTGATCGCCTGCTGGGGCGATGCGCCATGGCGCAGCTCTTCACGTATCCTTTCATTGATAAGCACGTTGGCGTCAATGGCCATACCCAGGGTAAGTGCAACCGCCGCGATACCGGGCAGGGTAAGGGTGGCCTGCAGCATGGATAGCAGGGCCAGCAGCAGCAGTACGTTGAATGCCAGGCCCAGGGTTGAGAAAATACCGAACAGGTGGTAGTAAACAATCATAAAAATGGCAATCATGATGAAGCCGTACAGCGTTGAATCAAAACCTTTCTTGATATTGTCGGCGCCCAGGCTTGGGCCAATGGTGCGTTCTTCAATGATGGACATGGGCGCGGCCAGTGAGCCGGAACGCAGCAGCAGGGAAACGTCGGCCGCTTCCTGGGCGTTCATGCTGCCGGAAATTTCAACCTGCCCGTTAGGGATCTCGCTGCGGATAACCGGCGCGGTAACAACCTGCCCACGGCCATTCTCAAACAGAATGATGGCCAGGCGTTTGCCGATATTGTCACGTGTGGTGTCACGGAAAATACGGGCACCTTTGTTATCGAGTGTGAGGTTGACGGTGGGTTCCTGGGTTTGGGGGTTACGGCCGGATTGGGCGTTCTCAAGGTTTTCACCGGTTAGCAGAACCTGGCGGCGGACCAGAATGGGACGGCCATCACTGTCTTTGAAAGACTCGAGGCCAAATGGCACCGTGCCACTGGCCAGTGCCGCCATGGCGGCGGGAGAGTCGTCAACCATGCGTAATTGCAGGGTGGCGGTACGGCCCAGGATTTCCTTGGCCTTGGCAACATCCTGGATGCCAGGCAGTTGCACCACAATACGGTCATTGCCCTGTTGCTGGATAATGGGCTCGGCAACGCCCAGCTCATTGATACGGTTATGCAGGGTCAGAATGTTTTGCTTCAGGGCGGTTTGTTCTACACGGGCAATTTCTGTCTGGCTGATTTGCCCGGTAAGGATGAATTTCCCGTTGTCCTGGGATTCGGTAAAGGTGAGTTCGGTAATCCGGTTACGGAAGGCATTAATGGCCTTGCTGCGATCATCTTCCGTATTGAACGTGGCAATAATGGAAGAGCCTGATTTGGTGACCGATTCAACATTGACTTTCTGGTCGCGCAGGATACCGCGAATATCGGTGGTTAAGGTTTCATAACGGGACTCGAGTGCCCCTTTCATGTCAACCTGCAGCAGGAAGTGCACACCGCCACGAAGGTCAAGACCCAGATACATGGGGTTTGCACCCAGTTTGGAGAGCCAGTCGGGAGAGCCTGACAGCAGGTTGAGCGCGACCGTGTAGTCGGGCTCTTCTTTATTGGTATTCAGGCTGGCTTCAAGAATGTCTTTGGCCTTGAGCTGGTTGTCGGTGTTGTCGAACCGGATACGGATGGTGCCAACCGGGCCGTTTTGCTGAAAGTACGAGCCTGAAAAGGGAATATTGTTCTGAGCCAGAATGCCATCAACGCGGGTAAGCAGTTGCTGGTTGACTTTAAGGGTGACGTTTGCGCTAGAAACCTGGACAGCAGGTGATTCGCCGAAAAAATTCGGGATGGTATAAATAATACCGATTACTAGAGCAACCAATACCGTTAGGTATTTCCAGAGGGGGTAGCGGTTCATGCCGTAGCCGTTATAAGTATGTTAATTGAAAAAAGAAAGCCCTTATAAAATAAGGGCGTGACATCCTTACAGGGATTTGATGGTGCCTTTGGGCAGTACATTGGTAACGGCGGTGCGTTGCAACAATACTTCAACCGGTTTTTCGGCAAGATCGGCTACTTCAATGGTAATGTAGCTGTCGGTCACTTTGCTGACTTTACCCAGCAAACCACCGGCGGTAATGACTTCATCACCTTTTGCAAGCGCCTGTACCATGGCTTTGTGTTCTTTCTGGCGTTTCATTTGTGGACGGATCATCATGAAGTAAAGCACCACAAACATGATGATGATTGGCAGGAAACTGGCCAATCCGCCAGCAGCGCCTTCAGCGGCCTGAGCAATAATAACTTGGGATAAATCTGTTGCCAACATGGGGAAACTCCAAAAAATAATAATTCTAACGGGTAATTTTAATGGGATATTGTAGCGGGAACTGCTTTATTCAATGCCTTTGGCACGATCTTTTGCAAATTGTTCTTTCCATTGCGCAAAAGTGCCGGTATCAAGTGCATCACGCATTTCTTTCATTAAATTAAGATAATAATGCAAGTTATGCAGCGTATTCAAACGGGCACCGGTAATTTCATTGGCTTTTTGCAAATGGTGCAGGTAGGCACGTGAAAAATGTCGGCAGGTATGGCAGTGACAGCTTGGGTCAAGCGGGCGGGTGTCGTCTTTGTAGCGGGCATTGCGTATTTTTATATCGCCAAAGCGGGTAAACAGCCAGCCATTACGGGCATTGCGCGAGGGCATGACGCAGTCGAACATGTCGATACCGTTTGAAACGCCATCCACCAGGTCTTCGGGGGTACCGACACCCATCAGGTAGCGGGGGGCGTTTTCAGGCAGCTTGGGGGTGATGTGCTGCAGAATGCGCAGCATGTCTTCTTTGGGCTCACCGACCGACAGGCCACCAATCGCATAGCCATGAAAGCCGATATCGGTTAAACCGGCCAATGACTCGTCACGTAATGACTCGTACATACCACCCTGCACAATACCAAACAGGGCATTGGGGTTTTCCAGCTGGTTGAACGCATCTTTGGACCGTTTTGCCCAGCGTAACGACATGCGCATGGAACGGGCCGCTTCTTCCTGGGTGGCAGGGCGGTCGTTGATTTTATAGGGTGTGCATTCGTCAAACACCATGACAATATCCGAGTTCAGTGAGCGCTGGATACGCATGGATTCTTCAGGGGTAAGAAACAGTTTTTCACCGTTAATGGGGGAAGAAAATTTCACGCCTTCTTCGGTGATTTTGCTGCGCAGATCGCTCAGGCTGAATACCTGAAAGCCGCCCGAATCGGTCAGGATAGGCTTGTTCCATTGCATAAACTGATGCAGGCCACCGTGTTTGTCGATGACTTCGGTACCGGGGCGCAGCCATAAATGAAAGGTATTGCCCAGAATAACCTGGGAACCGATTTCTTCCAGTTCGTGAGGCAGCATGGCCTTGACACTGCCATAGGTGCCAACCGGCATAAACATGGGGGTTTGTACGGTACCGTGATTCAGGGTAAGGCTGGCCCGTCTGGCCTTGCCTTCGGTTTTTAGAAGTTCGAACTTGAGTCCTGACATATATATTCTGTAAAAATAATCTTGTTTTTGGGAGAGCGGGTTTGATGTGGTTAGGGGCGCGGCTCTATGAACATGGCATCACCATAACTGAAAAAACGGTATTGCCGCTCGATCGCATGTTGGTAGGCCTGACGCATGGTGTCCAGCCCGGCCAGGGCCGATACCAGCATAAGCAGGGTGGATTGGGGCAGGTGGAAGTTGGTGATTAAGCCGTCAATGACCTGAAATTCGTAACCGGGCGTAATAAACAGTTGGGTATCGGCTGAATGGGCAAGCGGGCATTTTTGCTGCTCGACGCAACCTGCCTGCTGTGCGGCCGATTCCAGCGCCCTGACACTGGTGGTGCCAACCGCAATGACACGGCCACCTTTGGCGCGGGTTTGCAAAATGGCGTTTACCACTTCCTGGCTTACGGTATACCATTCGGCATGCATGATATGGTCTTTAATTTGTTCTGCCCGGACTGGCTGAAACGTACCGGCACCCACATGCAGGGTCACAAAAGCGCAATCAATACCGTTTTTTTTCAGCGTTTGCAACTGGGTTTCATCAAAGTGCAGGCCAGCGGTTGGCGCGGCTACGGCACCGGGTTCCCGGGCATAGACGGTTTGATAGCGCAGGTCGTCTGCCTCTTCGGCGGCATGTTGGATATAGGGTGGCAGCGGGGTTGAGCCATATTGGTCAAGCAGTTCCAGGACATTGCCCGGGAATTGAATGTCAAACAGTTCACCGCTACGTCCCAGCACTTCTGCCTCAATGGCGTTTTCAAAAACCAGCCGGGTGCCTGCTTTGGGAGATTTGCTTGATTTTACATGTGCCAGTGCCCGGGTGGGTTCGGTAATGCGCTCAATGAGGGCTTCTATTTTGCCCCCGGTGGATTTTTGTCCATGCAGCCGGGCCTTGATGACTTTCGTGTTATTGAAAACAAGCAGGTCGTTGGGTTTTAACAGGCTGGCGATATCAGTGAATACCAGGTCATGCAGCCGGTTTTGGCTGTCGATGTGCAGTAAGCGGCTTTCTCCACGGTTTTTTGATGGGGTCTGGGCGATAAGCGCTTCCGGCAAGTCGTAATCGAAGTCGGCGACAGAGAGCGTATTATTGATCTGATACATGAAAACAGCAAAGGTAAATGGAAAAAAATTGGCGGGCGTATTATCATTTCGGCATGTTTATTGCCCAAGCAAGCGTTTATTATAAAGCCAGTTTATCAACGCTTTTGTTTAATCAGGCATATTGTATTTATATATAGTGAGTCCACCGGAGAAATTATGGCTATTCACGAGATCAGGCACCCCTTAATCAGGCATAAACTGGGCATTATGCGCAGGGCAGACTTAAGTACCAAAAGTTTCCGGGAGCTGGCCCAGGAGCTCTCGGCATTGCTTACCTACGAAGCCACCAAAGATTTTCCACTCGAAGACACCGTCATAGAAGGGTGGTGTGGCGAGGTCAAGGTTGAAAAAATTTCCGGTAAAAAAGTAACCGTCGTTCCCATTCTGCGGGCGGGTATTGGCATGCTGGATGGCGTTCTGTCCCTGGTGCCCGGTGCCAAGGTCAGCGCGGTTGGTATTGCCCGCAATGAAGAAACACTTGAGGCCGATACCTACCTGAAAAAACTGGTGGGTGACCTGGACCAGCGTCTGGCCCTGATTATCGATCCCATGCTGGCAACCGGAGGGTCCATGGTGGCAACGATTGATATGCTGAAGAAGTCTGGCTGTAAGGAAATCCGGGCGCTGGTATTGGTTGCTGCCCCGGAAGGTATTGACAAGGTACTGTCCGAGCATCCCGATGTTGAAATTTATACGGCATCCATTGATAACGGTTTGAATGAAAACGGCTATATCATGCCGGGGCTGGGTGATGCCGGTGACCGTATTTTTGGCACAAAACAAAAAGTTTAAGCCCGCTTGCGGTTTTCGTGTAATAACTTGACATTGTTTTTTATCTTTGCTATAGGTTTGGCAGCATAAATCATATATGATGGGTCAGGCAGTTTAACTTTTTGGAGAGTATAAATGGCTACAAGAAAAAGTGTTGAACAGACAGAAGAGCAATTGCTGGAAAGCCTGCGCAAAGGTATTGCAGATGCCGAAGCATTATTGAAAGAGGCGGCCGATGCGGGTGAAGAAAAAGCGGTAGAGTTGCGTGAAAAAGCCTTGTCTGCGATTCATAAAGCCACGGCAAGCGTTAAAGACGTCCAGGAAAAAGCGATTACTCAAAGCAAAGAGGCCGTCAAGGTAACTGATGAATACGTTCACGAAAACCCGTGGCGTTCAATTGGTATGGTCGGTTTGGCCGGTTTGCTGCTGGGTGTCATTATTGGCCGGCGCTAATCAGGCAAACACGATATGACAGTCAGGAATGATCTGAAAAATGTGCTGGGCAGCCTGCTAAAAATTGGCGCCACCCGGGTTGAGCTGTTCGGGCTGGAATTATCCGAAGAGAAAGAGCGTATGCTGGGCATGCTGTTATTTGGCATGCTTGGCTTTGTCTTTGTATTACTGGCCCTCATGACAGGTACGGTATTAATCGGCCTGTATTTCTGGGAAACAGAATACCGCTTCATGGTGCTTTTGGGCCTGGCTGTGTTTCATGTCCTGGCTGCCTTTGCCTGCTTTTTTTATATCCGTTCGCGTTTTCTTCAGGTTGCCATGCCGTTTTCGGCAACCGTGAAGGCCTTGCAGGATGATGCCCGCTATATTGCCAGCCAAAACCCAAAGGGGCCTTTATGAATCGCAAAGAACGGGATTTGCATAAGCGGCTTCTTATGACCCGGATCGAGGCCGAGCGTGAAATTGCCAGCCTCAGCTTCAGGAAACTGGGCTTGTCGGCTTCGCCCAGGGCGCTTAAGCAACAATTGCTTGGTAGTGGTAACTTGCGCCTGTCACGCTTGACGGGCGTGCCTGCCACGTTGTTTGCCTACCTTGAAAAACATCCGCGTTTAAGCCTGATGGTGGGCAAACTGTTATTAAGTTCAAGCAAAACACGCTCAAAATTGCTGAAGCCGCTGGTACTGGCAGCGACCTCCTGGTATGTTTACCATAAGTTTGGCAAAGGGAAAGGCAAGGGGCCTGCCGCCCCCGGCCCGTCTACAAGCCCAGATCCTTCCACAGAGTATCCACCCGGGTTTTAACCGCGCTATCCATTTCAATCGGGGTGCCCCATTCACGCTGGGTTTCACCCGGCCATTTATTGGTGGCGTCCAACCCCATCTTGCCACCCAGCCCGGATACCGGTGAGGCAAAATCAAGGTAGTCAATAGGGGTATTTTCAACCAGCAGGGTATCCCGGACCGGGTCCATGCGGGTGGTAATGGCCCAGATCACTTCTTTCCAGTCACGGGTGTTGATGTCGTCGTCAACCACGACAATAAACTTGGTGTACATGAATTGTCGCAGTATGCTCCAGACGCCGAACATGACACGTTTGGCATGGCCCGCATATTGCTTGCGCATGGAAACTACCGCCATCCGGTAACTGCAGCCTTCCGGTGGAAGGTAGAAATCAACAATTTCAGGCAGTTGTTTCCTGAGTAGCGGCACAAATACTTCATTCAGTGCCACGCCCAGAACAGCGGGCTCATCGGGGGGTTTGCCGGTATAGGTTGAATGGTAAATCGGGTTTTTGCGCATGGTAATGCGTTCAACCGTAAATACCGGGAACCAGTCTTGCTCATTGTAATAGCCGGTATGGTCACCGTAAGGCCCTTCCAATGCCATTTCATAATCGGTATTGGATGGTGGCGCAATGCCTTCGGGAATGGTGGGGGCGATGGCGTCGGGGTGGGAAGCAGGCAAAATATGCCCTTCCAGTACAATTTCAGCCGAGGCTGGAATGGACAGGTCACTGCCAATGGCTTTAACCAGTTCGGTGCGGGAGCCGCGCAAAAGGCCGGCAAACTGATATTCGGAAAGACTGTCGGGTACCGGCGTGACCGCCCCCAGAATAGTGGCCGGGTCTGCGCCCAGGGCCACGGCAATCGGGAAAGGTTTGCCTGGATTGGCCAGGGCAAAGTCACGGAAATCCAGCGCACCGCCGCGATGGGACAGCCAGCGCATGATCAGTTTGTTGCGCCCCAGCAATTGCTGGCGGTAAATACCCAGATTCTGGCGTTTGGCACGGGGGCCACGGGTAATAACCAGGCCCCAGGTAATTAAGGGGGCCACGTCACCCGGCCAGCATTTCTGGATAGGCAGCTGGTTCAGGTCAACGTTGTCGCCTTCCAGGATAATTTCCTGGCAGGGGGCATGACGGTGCATTTTAGGTGCCATGTCCCACAGGGCTGATTTCAGCATGGATACCTTGCCAAAGGCATCTTTCAAGCTTTTAGGGGCTTCGGGTTCACGCAGGGTTGCCAGCAGTTCGCCAATTTCTTTAAGGGCATCGGTGCTGTCGGCCCCCATGCCCCAGGCGACGCGTTGGGGGGTGCCAAACAGGTTGGCCAAAACAGGGATGTCGGAAACCTGGCCATTGTGCATGCTTTGTTTAAAGAGCAGGGCGGGCCCTTCCTGGCGCAATACCCGGTCACTGATTTCGGTCATTTCAAGGTGGGTGGAAACCGGAGCCTGAATATGTTTAAGGTTGTTCAGTTTTTCTAGTTGACTCAGAAAGTCGCGCAGGTCACGATATTTCAATTTATTCTGCCTAATCTGGATACAATGAAGATGCTTTATTATATAGGGTATACGGGCAGGCTGCGCAGCCGCCAGGTACTTGCCGTCATGGACAGGAATAACCGTGATTTTTTGAATCGGTAAATTTTCGGGTTATCATTCAGGCTTCAAGTTAACCTGTTCCGGATATGGCCTTACTTTTTAACAGCCCGCAAATTAAAAAAACACCCGCCAGCATAGTCATGTTTTTACGTGATTTTTTTCGGCTGCTGGTTATGTATCTGGGTATTGCCGTGGTGGTGGTTGTGGTGGCCATATTAATATTGCCCGCCGCCCGGGAGCAGCTCCAGCAGTTGCGGGAAACGGTTGTGAGTGCACTGGAGCCAGACAACTCGGTGGTGCCCGAGCAGGATTTTCGCAATTTGTTTGCACCGAACGATTATTCCGGGGATCTTAAAGAAAGTACGCCCGCTGTACCGGCAACCGGAGAGGCGGCCGCCACCGAAAAAGGTTTTTTTGCCAACCTTATGATTGATCAGCCGCAATTCATTTTGCCGGGGGTGCCTGCTGCCAAGGCGCAGTTGTTAAGGGATTACATTGCCCGTAAATTCAGGGTGGCACGCAATGTGACCGGTTCGCTGATTCTCACTGTATATGAAAATGCCCGCGAAAAAGACCTGGACCCCTTGCTGGTACTGGGGGTAATTGCGGTTGAGTCGCGCTATAACCCGTTTGCCGAGAGCCATGTGGGCGCGCAGGGTTTAATGCAGGTACTGACAAGAGTGCATATCGAAAAATTTGATGAGTTCCATGGCGGGCAGCTGTCTGCCTTGAACCCGGTGGCAAACGTGCGTGTCGGTACCCGGATTTTGCGGGATTGCATTAAGCGCAGGGGTTCGGTTGACGGGGGCCTGGCCTGTTACGTAGGGGCAACAAGCCTTAATGCCGGTAGCGGTTATGCCAAAAGGGTTCAGGCAGAGCGTAAGCGCCTTGCCCTTGAGTCGGGCATCCCGTTAAGTAAAAACCTCGGGCTTTATTACTGACAGGCGCCTGGCGTGCCTGCTATTGCCGGTTCAGGAATGATTCCATGCGGGCAATGGCTTCTTTAAGGCGATCCAGCCCGGTGGCATAGGAAATGCGGATCATGCGTCGGGCATGCTCCGGCCCGAAATCAAGCCCGGGAATAACCACTACACCTGCCTCATTCAATAAATCACGCGCAAAAGTTTCGCTGTCATCAGCGTAATGGCTAATATCGGCATAAATATAAAAAGCGCCATCGGGCACAACAGGAACAGTCAGCTTCAGCCGTTCAAGCTCGGGTATTAAATAATCGCGCCGTTCCTTGAAGGCAAGGCGGCGTTTTTCATAAATTGCCATGGCTTCATCGGTAAAGCAGGTAATGGCGGCATGCTGGGCCAGGGTGGAAGGGCAGATAGCCAGGCTGCTGGCCAGTTTTTCTACCGCTGGTACAACGTTTGCTGGCACAATCATCCAGCCCAAACGCCAGCCGGTCATGTTGAAATATTTGGAAAAACTGTTAATGACAATGATATCTGGGTCAAGGGTAAGGGCGGAAACCGGTTTAAGGTCATAGCTCAGGCCCAGGTAGATTTCATCCATAATAATAAGGCCGTTGCGTTCTTTGACTACCTTGAAAATTTTACGCAACTCTTCAATGTCAACAGATGTCCCGGTGGGGTTGCTGGGTGAGGCAATAAGCACACCCCGGGTATTGCTTCCCCAGTTGGCAATGATTTTTTCAGCGGAAAGCTGGAAGCGTTCTTCCTTGAAGCAGGGAATCAGGCGTGGTTTGGCACCGGCACAGATAATGAAGTTACTGTTGGCGGGGTAAGCCGGGTCGGGCATGAGTATTTCATCGCCGGGGTTTAACACGCTTAGGCAGGCTAAAGACAAGGCACCGGAAGCACCCGAGGTAATAATGACCTGTTCGGGATTGACGCTGGCACCAAATGCATTTTTATAATAATCGGCAATGGCGGTGCGTAATGGAGCGATACCCAATGCCGGGCTGTAACCGCTCAGGCCTGCTTCTGCCGCATGGCTCAGGGTTTCAACCACAATGGGCGGAGCCGTAAAATCGGGTTCACCAATTCCCAGGCTAATGATATCCTTCCCCTGTTCTTTGAGCTTTTGTGCCGTTTTGGTAACTTCCATGGCCTGAAAAGTAAGGGCATCTTGGATTCGGTTGGCAATACGTATCATTGTAAGTTCTGTGGCAATAAAAAATGGCGGACCAGGGCCGCACAAACAAGACATTCGGCTGAATATAATAATGGATTGTAGTTTGTGTATGTCATTCCGTCATTGATATCAGCGGTAATACGCTTAAAATAACCGGGTTTATCAATTTTTTCGGGTAGTAATGTCATTATGGCCATGAATCGTCGCGCATTCCTGAGTTTCGGCAAAAAAGCGGTCAATCAGAGTCCATGGCAAACTTTCTGTCAACGGGTTATCAGGTCAGTCAAGGGAAACTTCCATGATTACGGTGAAACCGAGGGTTATGGTGCCGCCTCGGTTACGGTCGAGCGGTTGGCCGATGCGCTTCACCTGCAGGCCTTGTGTGCCGAATATGACACGGCCATGGTGCTGGACGGGGTTTCCATCAGGGAAAATGTCATTGGCCGCTCTTGCCTGAGCGTGCGGCTTGATTCCTCCCTGTCACAGGTGGAACCTTTGGGAGAGAATGCCTGCCTTGCACAGCCAGGTGCCAGGGCAGGCCAGTTGCTGGAGTTGGGTTATATGCAGTTTGCGCATGTGCCCGCAGACCTTAGCTTATCTCACTGGCTGGCCAGCCCCGATTACCATGATGCCAGGCCGGGTTTTACCCATACCTCCGGCCTGGAGCGCATCCATGTCATGTTTGCCGACGGTAAAACAGCGGTGCTGGGCGGGTTTGGGGTCAATGATGAGTCTCCCCTGTCTATTCCCGGCCTGCAACGAATCATTCCCAATCTGTTTGAATTGCTAAGGGAAGATGATGTTGAGTGGAGCCTGGGTTTGGGGCGCTGGCCTTTTGCCTATCGTCTTGACGCGCTTAAGGCCATGAATGCCGATATTAATCTGGCCCGCTTGTTCCTTGGTCACAAAGGAACGCTGGTCTGGGCCCAGGAAATGGTTATTCGCAAAATGCCGGCACCGCCTGCCGTCTTGCCGTCCCAGGCAGAACTTTCAGAAGAAGAGCGGGAACGCCTGGTGTATTCAATTACCCATGTTGAAGGCAGGGTGAAGGGCTTGTTTGACCCTTCGGGTCTGTTTCTTTACCTGGACGAGTGCTTTTGACGCGCCTTGGCCTGTCCTGAAAATGGCGGGGCAGGTGCAGGAAAGTAATTTCCCTGATAGATCGTGCAATTTAACCGTATTTTTCGTATCATAGATAGCTCGTTGACTAACTAGCCAGTACAGGATTTAAAAATGGATCAAAATTTACGCGCTGCGGCATTGGAATATCACAAGAAAGGTCGTCCGGGGAAAGTCTCGGTAACGCCGACAAAGCAATTGTCGAATCAGCGTGATCTTGCTTTGGCCTATTCTCCGGGAGTTGCCGCCGCATGTGATGAGATTGTTGCCGATCCGGTCAATGCGGTCCAGTATACGGCCCGTGGCAATCTGGTTGGTGTGATCACTAATGGTACGGCGGTGCTGGGCCTGGGCAATATCGGTGCGCTGGCATCCAAGCCCGTTATGGAAGGCAAGGCGGTTTTATTCAAGAAATTTGCCGGCATTGATGTTTTTGATATTGAAATCAATGAAACCGACCCCGAGAAACTGGTTGAGATTATTGCCGGGCTTGAGCCTACCTTTGGGGGTATCAACCTTGAAGATATCAAGGCACCGGAATGTTTTCTGGTAGAAAAGAATTTGCGCCAGCGCATGAAAATCCCGGTTTTCCACGACGATCAGCACGGTACGGCGATTACGGTAGCGGCCGCTTTCCTGAATGGTTTAAAGGTGGTTGGCAAAGAAATTGATAAAATCAAACTGGCGGTGTCCGGTGCAGGGGCGGCAGCGCTTGCCTGTCTTGATCTGCTGGTTGACTTGGGCCTGCCCGTTGAAAATATCTGGGTTTCCGACATTGAAGGTGTGGTTTACAAAGGCCGCAAAGAGTTAATGGACCCTGCTAAAGAGCGTTTTGCCCAGGATACGCCGTTGCGCAAGCTAAGTGAAATCGTTGATGGTGCCGATGCCTTCCTGGGGCTGTCAGCCGGTGGGGTTCTCAAGCCTGAGATGTTGCTTAAAATGAACAAAAACCCGTTGATCCTGGCACTGGCCAACCCCAACCCTGAAATTCTGCCCGAAGATGCCCATGCCGTACGTGATGACGTGGTAATGGCAACCGGTCGTTCCGATTACCCGAACCAGGTCAATAATGTCCTGTGTTTCCCCTATATTTTCAGGGGGGCCCTTGATGTCGGCGCCACCACCATTACCCGAGGTATGGAAAAAGCGGTGGTTCACGCCATTTGCAAACTGGCCCAGGAAGAACAAAACGACATCGTTACGGCAGCCTACGGGACAGCGGGGCTGGAGTTTGGCCCACAATACCTCATTCCCAAACCCTTTGATCCACGCCTGATCGTGCGTATTGCGCCTGCGGTTGCCAAGGCGGCCATGGAAGATGGCGTGGCAACCCGTCCGCTCGGTGACCTGGATGCCTATGCAGAACAGTTGCAGCAGTTTGTTTATCACTCCGGTTCATTCATGAAGCCGATCTTCTCCCAGGCCAAATCTTTTGTGCGGGATGGCGGCAAGTCCCGTATCGTGTTTTCCGAGGGTGAAGATGAGCGCGTGTTGCGTGCCGTACAGGTGATTGTCGATGAAAAAATCGCCCGTCCCATCCTGGTCGGACGCCCCAGCGTGCTTGAGGCCCGTATCAAACAGTTTGGCTTGCGTATCCGTTTGGGTGAAGATGTTGATGTCACCAACTCTGAAAACGATCCCCGTTTCAAGCGCTACTGGACAGCCTACTGGGAAATGATGAGCCGCAAAGGGGTGACCCAGGAGTTTGCCCGGGTGGAAATGCGCCGTCGTCTTACCCTTATTGGTGCCATGATGGTCAAGCTGGGTGAGGCCGATGGCATGATTTGCGGAACGGTTGGCACCTATGCCAATCATTTGCGTTTAATTGACGAGGTCATTGGCAAGGCACCGGGTGTCAATACCTATGGTGCCATGAATATCCTGCTTATGGCTGAAAGAACGATTGCCGTGGCAGACACACATATTAACGCCGATCCAAACGCATCCGAGGTGGCTGAAATTACCCGTATGGCAGCTGAAGAAATGCGTCGTCTGGATATCGTACCCAAGGTTGCCTTGTTATCCAGCTCCAACTTTGGTACCGATAACCCCATGTCAGGCGAAAAAATGCGTGAAGCGCTGGCTATTGTCCGTGAACAGGACCCGGATCTGGAAATTGACGGTGAGATGCATGGTGACGCAGCCCTTGATGAAAGCGTGCGTAAACGTATTCTGCCGTCCAGTACCCTGTCAGGCAGTGCCAATCTGTTAATTTGCCCCAATGTAGATGCCGGTAATATTTCTTATAACCTGCTTAAAACATGTGCGGGTGGTAACGTGGCGGTTGGCCCTTTCCTGTTGGGGGTGAATGCGCCAATCCATATCCTTACAGCCAGTTCAACGGTACGCCGTATTGTCAATATGGCGGCCCTGACGGTCATTGATGCCAATATCCCAAGAAAACAAAACGGCATCTAATGATGCCGCGCCCCCAAAAGCACCAACGGCACTGGTGTTTACCGGGGGCGGCGCAAGAGCCGCCTATCAAATAGGGGCTCTTTGGGCCTTGCTGGATATTCTGGATACCCACAGAAGCCCGTCGTTCAGAAATCCTTTCCATATTATTTGCGGTTCTTCTGCCGGGGCGATCAATGCCACCGGTTATGCCTGCCGGGCAGGTTTTCCGCATGCGGCGGTAAGACGCCTGCGTTATATCTGGGGCAATATCAAAACCAGCCAGGTGTATCGCTCTGATCCGGCCGGGGTTTTTGGTAACGGGTTCCGCTGGCTATCCCTGTTGCTGTTTGGCTGGGCCAGCCCTTTTATCAGGGCACAAAGCCCGAAATCCCTCCTGGATAACCGGCCATTGGCACATTTGCTGAATAAGGTCATGCATTTTGATAACCTGAATCATAATCTTGCCAGCGGTGATCTGGATGCGCTGGCTATTACGGCAACCAGCTATACAACAGGGACGCATTTAACGTTTTACCAGGCCAAGCATACTTTGCGGGAGTGGGAAGGGGTCAGGCGCCATTCTGTTGCCTGCAAAATAGGCCTTAACCATTTAATGGCCTCCAGCGCCATTCCCTTTGTTTTTCCAGCCCGTTGCCTGAGTGTCCGGGATCATACCGAATGGTGTGGTGATGGTTCCATGCGACAATTGGCACCCATTAGCCCGGCCATTCATCTGGGGGCGGAAAAAGTGGTGGTCATCAGCACGACAGATCATAACCAGAAAGAAGAGGTGTCTTTTGAGCATTGTTCTGAAAATTATCCAACGCTGGCCCAGTTGGGCGGACATGCCCTGTCTGATATTTTCATAGATGGCCTGTCCATTGATCTGGAACGGATTCACCGCATTAACTCCCTGCTGAAAGTGATTCCGAAAGAGCAGGAAAACAGGCCTGCATTAAAAACAATTGATGTTCTTACCTTAAGCCCCAGTAAATCTATTGACGAAATAGCCATGAAGCATTTAAATTGCATGCCACAAACCGTGCGTGCGTTTTTACGTGTTTTGGGTGTTTCCTCCAAAGGGGGGGTGCACACCGGTGGAATTGTTGCTTCTCATTTATTATTTGAAGCAGATTTTACAAGCGAGTTGATAAATCTTGCTTATGCGGATACGATGCAGCGAATAGATGAAATTAAAGCGTTTTTTAATGAGGGCGCATCATGAACAAGAAGTCAGAAAACATGTTAAAGGCCATCCTTTCCGAAGGAGGGGAAATTGCGACCAAAACCGTTCAACAGGATGATGTTGCCGCTTTGGCACAAGAACAGGGGCTGGCGTTTTTTATGGCTGATTGCGACAAGGCCAGAAACTGCTCTGCCATTTTGCGGGCCTTGGCCAAGGCGGTAGATTACCCTGTGTTTTTTGGCAGTAATATGGATGCCTTGCTTGATTGCCTGGGTGAAACCCTGCTAGACCAGAAAAAAGGTATGGTGCTCTGGATCAAGAGCCTGCACTCGGGCGATCCTTCACTGGAAGAAGATGCGAAGGCTATCCAGGGGGTGCTTAATGATACGCTCGAGTTCGCTAATAGCAAAGACCGCATTTTTGTTTACGCCATAGAACATGCCGGTAAACATTCGGCCCCTGAGCCCGGTGTGGCACCAGCGCCCTATGCGGAAAGCAAAGACTAAATCCAGTTTAATACCGCAGTACATGCCGCGGTAAGTGCAATGCCCGCTGTTTCCGTGCGCAGAACTCTTGATCCATAAGTGACACGTTGCGCACCTTTTTCTTGCAGCAGCTTTAATTCCCTGTCAGACCAGCCCCCCTCCGGGCCTACCAACAGGCAGAGGTCCGTGATGTTTTCCTGCTGCTGTAAATAGGCCAGTAAATTCACGCCTCCTTCGGGGTGACATAGCAGCATATGCTGAAAGCCTGCCCCGGTTTTCATGAACTGTTCCAGTGTTTGCAACGGTGCGATTTGCTGGACTTGGTTTCTGCCGCATTGTTCACTGGCTGAAATGGCGACTTTTTGCCAATGCGCCTGTCGTTTTTCCAGGCGGGGGCCACTTAAATTCAAAATGCTGCGTTCAGCCTGTACGGGAACCAGTTGCTGCACGCCCAATTCACTGGTTTTTTCTATGATCCAATCCATTTTGTCACCGGATGGCAAGCCCTGAACCAGTGTTATTTTGCCTTGAAGTTCGTGTTCCTGTTCATCAAACAGCAGGATTTCAGCCATTGCCTTGCCGTTTTGAAAACGCAGCTTTGCGTGATATTGGCCACGCTTGCCATCAAACAGGATAATGTCATCGCCTTCCCGCATGCGCAGGGCACGGGAGGCATGGTGAGCGACGTTGTCGGGCAGGGCGATTGTTTGTCGGACAGCAAGTGGTATGGGGCAGAAAAACCGGGGAGTAGCCATTGAATAATATTTTTTAACCAGTTAAGTAAAACGGAATGCCTTGCAGGTAGCTTAAGTTCATGTAAATACCTGGATAAATTTTACTTTATATAGTCTGCAGATGAAGCGCAGGATTTACAGTGCTAAAATTATAGGTTATTGAAAAATTTGTTCGCCAGATTTCATAGGACACACATGAACACTGCTACAAGCGATAACCCATCACTTCTTTCCAATGCAATCCGTGCACTTGCCATGGATGCCGTTCAACAGGCAAACTCCGGTCACCCCGGCGCTCCCATGGGAATGGCGGAAATTGCGCAGGCCTTATGGACACGCCATCTTCGCCATAACCCCCAGAATCCGGCCTGGTTCGATCGTGACCGCTTCGTGCTGTCCAATGGTCATGGTTCCATGCTGCTTTATGCATTGTTACACCTGACAGGCTATGATCTGCCAATGGAAGAACTCAAGAACTTCCGTCAGTTGCACTCCAAAACACCGGGCCACCCTGAAGTGGGTATTACCACGGGCGTGGAAACAACAACCGGTCCGCTGGGCCAGGGTATTGCCAATGCCGTGGGTTTTGCGCTGGCAGAGCGCTTGCTGGCCGGAGAGTTCAACAAGCCCGGTCACGACATTGTCAACCACTTTACCTATACTTTTGTCGGTGACGGCTGTCTTATGGAAGGCATTTCCCATGAAGTGGCTTCACTGGCGGGTACGCTCAAACTGTCACGCCTTATTGTCCTGTACGATGATAACGGTATCTCCATCGACGGGCAGGTACAAAACTGGTTCGCCGACGACACCCCCAAACGTTTTGAAGCTTACGGCTGGAATGTGATCCGCGATATTAACGGGCATGACGTTAATGCGGTAGACCAGGCTATTGCCCAGGCCCGCGAAAATGCCCTTAAAGCAGATGCCGGCCCAACCCTGATCTGCTGTAAAACCGTGATTGGCAAGGGGTCTCCTGCCATGGCGGGCAGCGAAAAAGTACATGGCGCACCATTGGGGGCCGCTGAAATCGAGGCAACCCGTGCCGCCATCGGCTGGACATTACCCGCCTTTGAAATTTCCCAAGAGGTGTATCAGGGCTGGAACCAGCACGAGCGTGGTGTCCAATTGCAAACCGAATGGGATGCCCGTTTTGAACAATACACGCAGGCCTTTCCGGCGGAAGCCAAAGAACTTTCCCGCCGCATGAAGGGCGGCTTGCCAGCCGATTTTACTGAAAAATTCCAGGCTTATTTGCAGCAAACCATTGAAAAAGCCGAAACGGTGGCTTCGCGCAAGGCTTCCCAGTTTGCCATTGCCGCCCTGGCTGAAATCTTGCCCGAGTTTTTGGGTGGCTCAGCCGATTTAACCGGTTCCAACTTTACCGACTGGAAAGGTGTAACCCCCGTCCGCGCCACTCAAAACGGTGTCCAGTTTGGCCGTCATATCAATTACGGTGTACGTGAGTTTGGTATGGCTGCCATCATGAACGGGATTGCCCTGCATGGCGGTTACCTGCCATTTGGCGGCACTTTCCTTACCTTTTCCGATTATTCCCGCAACGCCATCCGTATGGCTGCCTTAATGAAGCAGCGTGTAGTGCATGTGTTTACCCACGACTCCATCGGTCTGGGTGAAGATGGGCCAACCCACCAGTCAATTGAACATGCCTCCAGCCTGCGCCTGATTCCCAACCTGGATGTCTGGCGTCCATGTGACACCCTGGAAACGGCCATTGCCTGGAAGTCAGCGGTCAGCCGTCCGGCCAGTGTGGGTACCCATGTGCAAAACGGTGGCCCCAGCGCCCTGTTGCTGTCCCGCCAGAACCTGCCATTTGTAGCGCGTGAAGCCCAGGCCCTTGCCGGCATTGAAAAAGGCGGTTATGTGCTGCGTGATGCCGCTGAGCCAAAGGCCGTTATTATTGCCACCGGTTCCGAAGTTGAACTGGCCCTGAAAGCACAGGAAGCGCTGGCCCAGGAAAACATTGCGGTGCGTGTGGTTTCCATGCCAAGCACCAATGTATTCGATCGCCAGTCAAAAGACTGGAAAGAGGCTGTTTTACCTAAAAACTTGCCATGTGTTGCAGTCGAGGCAGGGGTTTCTTCATTTTGGTATAAATATACCGGGCGCGATGGTGCCGTTGTTGGTATTGATACCTACGGAGAGTCCGCACCGGCAGGGGTTCTATTCAAGCATTTCGGCCTGACTTCTGATAAAGTCGCCCAAGCAGTTAAACAAATTTTGTAAACCAGGAGAGAACGAATGACCATTCGTGTTGCAATCAATGGCTACGGTCGTATTGGCCGTAATGTTTTACGTGCCCACTACGAAAGTGGTAAATCACATGATATTGAAATTGTCGCAATCAATGATTTGGGCGATCCCAAAACCAATGCGCACCTGACACAATACGATACTGCCCATGGTAAATTCCCTGGCACAGTAACCGTTGACGGTGACTACATGGTTGTTAATGGCGATAAAATCCGCGTATTGGCAAACCGTAACCCGGCTGAACTGCCATGGGGTGAACTAAACGTTGATGTCGTTCTCGAGTGTACCGGTTTTTTCACCAGCAAGGAAAAAGCCAGTGCCCACCTGCAAGGTGGTGCCAAGAAAGTCATTATTTCCGCACCTGGCGGCAAAGACGTTGACGCAACGGTTGTATACGGTGTGAACCATAACGTTCTGAAAGCCAGCGATACCGTTATCTCCAACGCTTCCTGCACCACCAACTGCCTGGCTCCACTGGTTCAGCCTTTACATGAGGCACTGGGCGTGGAAACCGGCTTAATGACAACCGTTCACGCCTACACCAACGATCAGGTCCTGACCGACGTTTACCACGAAGACCTGCGCCGTGCCCGTTCTGCCACCATGAGCATGATTCCTACCAAAACCGGTGCAGCTGCAGCGGTAGGCCTGGTTCTGCCCGAATTGAACGGCCGCCTTGATGGTTATGCCATCCGTGTTCCTACCATCAACGTTTCCATGGTTGACCTGTCTTTCATCGCCAGCCGTGAAACAAGCGTTGAAGAAGTAAATTCAATCCTGAAAGCGGCATCAGAAGGTGCCCTGAAAGGTATTCTGGAATACAACGAGGCACCCCTGGTATCTATCGACTTCAACCACAACCCAGCTTCAAGCTCTTTTGACGCGACATTAACAAAAGTGTCTGGCAAACTGGTTAAAGTGGCTTCATGGTATGATAACGAGTGGGGCTTCTCCAACCGTATGCTTGATACCACAGTTGCATTAATGAACGCCAAATAAGCGGTTTATTTGCGTTATACAAAAAACGGCATCTTGTTCAGGATGCCGTTTTTTCCATATGAATATGGAAATCCAGCACTTAATACAATCAATTATTGAACCGATGCCCGGCCTGTACGACAGGGCTCGTTCCAAACAAACAGCATCATAAAGTTAAGGATAACAAGATGGTTAACGTTCAAACGCTTACCGCCCTGGCTAAAACAGACCAACTCAAAGGAAAACGGGTTTTCATCCGTTCAGATTTAAACGTCCCGTTCAATGAGCAGGGCAGCATCACCGAAGACACCCGTATCCGTGCTTCCGTGCCTGCCATCAAACTGGCACTGGAGGCGGGTGCGGCCGTATTGGTTACTTCCCACCTGGGGCGTCCCACCGAAGGTACGTTAACTGAAAAAGACAGCCTCCAGCCAGTTGCCGGACGTTTAAGCGAATTGCTGGGGCAAGAGGTGCGTCTGGTACAAAACTGGGTGGATGGTGGCTTTGAGGTCGCGCCCGGCCAGGTGGTGCTGCTTGAAAACTGCCGTGTGAATGTGGGCGAGAAAAAGAACAGCGAAGAACTGTCCCGTAAAATGGCGGCCCTGTGTGATGTTTATGTCAATGATGCGTTTGGTACGGCACACCGTGCCGAAGCGACGACCCATGGTATAGCCCGTTTTGCCCCAATTGCCTGCGCAGGCCCCTTGCTGGAAGCCGAGCTGACTGCGCTTGGCCGTGTCCTGCAAAATCCGAAACGCCCCATGGTGGCCATTGTGGGCGGCTCCAAAGTGTCAACCAAGCTGTCTATTCTGCAATCCCTGGCAGAGCGTGTAGACCAGTTGGTGGTGGGCGGCGGGATTGCCAATACCTTCATGCTGGCCAATGGCCTGGGTATTGGCAAATCGCTGGCCGAGGCCGACCAGGTTGACCAGGCCAAAGCGGTGATTGACTTAATGGCAAAACGCGGTGCCAGCGTGCCGGTACCGGTTGATGTCGTTTGCGGTAAAGAGTTTTCTGCCACCACACCGGCAACAGCCAAGCCGGCCGACCAGGTTGCCGAAGACGATATGATTTTTGATATTGGTGACAAAACCGCCGACACCCTGGCCGATATCCTTAAAAACGCTGGCACTATTGTATGGAATGGTCCGGTGGGCGTGTTTGAATTTGATGCCTTTGCCAATGGTACACAAAAAATTGCCGAAGCGATCGCCGGGTCCGAGGGTTTTTCTATTGCCGGTGGTGGCGATACCCTGGCGGCCATTGCCAAATTCGGCATTACCGATAAAGTTGGCTATATCTCTACCGGTGGTGGTGCTTTCCTGGAGTTCCTGGAAGGCAAAACCCTGCCCGCCGTGGAAATCCTGCAACAGCGTCACGCCGCTTAAGTCTGGCATAACGGGCCGGCTCCTGTCCCGGGGTTTTCTGCCAGATAGGTCAAAGAAAGCTTTAATACCTTCGGGTCTGGTGCGATAATGATCACAAAATCAGATATTGCACCAGGCAATCAATCGGCAGTAATAAGTCTTTACTATTCAGGACAGGGGCAGGGGTATGTACAAAAAGAACAAACCGTTTTTTTTATCATTGGGTTTCACTTTACTGGCCAGTACGGCAACGCTGGCTCAGGCAGCAACAATCGAATCCCTCACGCCCACCGGGAAAATCAACGAAGTCAGCAGTGTCAAGGTGGGCTTCAGTGAAGACGTCATTCCACTGGGGCGTGCCGACAGTCCCGACCCCATGCGGGTTGAATGTGACCATCCCACCCTGAAAGGGCATGGCAAGTGGAGCGACCAGGCCAATTGGTCGTATGATTTTGAAGGGCAGGTGCCTTCGGGCGTGACATGCACCATTACCCCCAATCCCGGCTTTCGGGATATGAATGGCAATGCGGTGCAATCCCAGGCCAGTTACCGGTTCAATACCGGTGGCCCACGTGTTAACCATGTATCCCCTTATTACGACACCATCAGTGAAGACCAGGCGTTTGTCATCACCTTTACGGCACCGGTAAAACCCGACTCACTGGCGCAGAAAGCCGTGTGTGCCGTGGATGCGTACGGAGAACAGGTTCCCGTACGTGTTTTTGGCAAAGAAGAAAAACGTGATTTGCTTAAAGCAAGCCATGACTACATGCTGGACCGGGCCGATCTTATCGAGGTTGTCCAGTGCCGTCGGCAATTGCCCGCCAAAGCCAAACTGGAACTGCATATAGCTAACGGGCTTGAAGGTATGTCAGGGTTGCTGTCCAGCCAGCCTTACACTCGCAACTTCACTGTCAGGGAACCGTTTAATGTCAGTTTCAGCTGCCTGCGTGAAAACCAGAATGCGGCCTGCATGCCGGTAAAACCGGTTAACCTGGCTTTCAGCGCCCCGGTTTCAAGAGAGCAGGCCAATGCCATCAGGCTGGAAGTAAATGGCAAAACACATCTTCCTTTTTGGGACGAAGATGATGAAGGGCAGTTTGATGATGCGGATGGCGTTACCTTTATGCCGCCTTTCCCTGAAAATGCCGAAATGCAAATCATGCTGCCCCCCGATTTTAAAGATGATGCGGGCAGGGCCTTGGCCAATGCCAGCCAGTTTCCCCTTAAAAGCAGCTTTGGCCGTAATCCACCGCTGGTGAAGTTTGCTTCTTCCACCTTCGGCATTATTGAAATGTATGCTGAATCGGAACCGGGTAAATCCCTGAAAGAACAGCCGGCTCTGGTGCCGCTAACCGTGCGCTATGTGGAAAATGAATTGAAAGCGGACGGGCTTGCCATTTCACCGGGACAGGTCAGCAATTATGTACCGCAAACCGATCAGGAAGTCCTGAACTGGTATCACCGGGTACGCCGTCTTGAAAACAACCGTTATAGCCCGGCCAATATCCAGAACATCATGAATGACAAGGCCATCAATTGGGATGCGGAAAGCGGTAACACTGCCGTGGATACGCGCTCGGTGTCGGTGTTGGCAAAACAGGAAAACGTCAACACAGTCAATCTGCCTGCCTCAGGAAATAATAAAGAGCGGGAGTTTGAGGTCATCGGCCTGCCTATCCGGCAAGCCGGGTTTCATGTGCTGGAAGTCAAATCCGCCCAGTTGGGGCAGTCCCTGATAGAAAACCGCAATCCCATGTATGTCCGCACAGCCGTGCTGGTTACCAATCTGGGGGTGCATGTTAAAAAAGGAAAAGATGACTTCCTGGTTTGGGTAACCGGCCTTGATAATGCGAAACCGGTGGCCAATGCACAGGTGAATGTGCTGGCTTGCGATGGCAAAGTGCTTGCCGGTGGGCAAACCAATGAGCAGGGCATCTGGCACTGGCGCAAGGCCGTCAAAGGGGAAGAATATTGTGATAACAATGGCATGAACGGCTTCATGGTGTCTGCCCGTATCGCTGCCGATCACCCCATGGCCAATGGCATGCCCGATTATTCTTTTGCTTTTACCGAATGGAACCAAGGCATTGAGCCGTGGCGTTTCAATGTGCCTACCGGCTATAGCGAGCAGCCCGATGTCAAAATCCATACGGTTTTTGACCGTAGCCTGTTTCGTGCCGGTGAAACGGTTTCAATGAAGCACTTTATCCGTACCGAAACCCGTGACGGTTTTGCCCTGCCGCCCAATGACCGCCGGCCAACAGAAATTACCATAGAGCATAACGGTTCC
The DNA here is from genome assembly GCA_012735395.1 of Alcaligenaceae bacterium. Lineage (GTDB taxonomy): Bacteria > Pseudomonadota > Gammaproteobacteria > Burkholderiales > Burkholderiaceae_B > Advenella. Next base: position 25,952 of record JAAYHN010000043.1, read on the forward strand.
GGTGACAGCTATGCCATACCGCTGCAGTGGCAGGTAACCCCCAGCGGGGGCTTGAGTGCCAGCAGCACGTGGGCTATTCCAAAAGCCGCCCGGCTGGGTGAGTATGAAGTCCGTTTTGGCGGGCTGGAAAATGAGTATTTTTATGATAGCGCCAGTTTCCGGGTAGAGGCCTTTAAGGTACCCCTGTTAAGCGGCACCCTGAAAATTAGCCAGCCCGGACAGGAAAGCACGGCAATCGTCAGCCCGCAGCAGCTTGAACTTGACATGCAGCTTAATTATATTGCCGGGGGTGCGGCAGGGCAGCTGCCGGTTACACTGTCTGCACTGGCACGGGATAAAGACGTTGTTTTCGGGGACTATCCTGATTTTTCATTTGCAACACCGCGCAACCTGGAAGAAACTCAAAACGATGACAATTATTCAGGCAGTTCAAGCAAACTGTTTCTTGATAAAAAACAGCTGGTGCTGGATGCCAAAGGGGGAGCCAGGGTACAGCTGGATAGCCTGCCCGAGGTAAAACAGCCTAAAACCTTTGTTTTTGAAAGCAGTTTTCTGGATCCGAACGGCAAGATCCAAACCTTAAGCCAGCAGGTCCCGGCATGGCCGGCCAATGTCGTGGCGGGTATTCGCACCGGCTATGTGCTTGAAAAAGACCAGAACACCCAAATCACCGCTTTGGCCTTGACGCCCGATGGCAAACCGGCTGCCAATACCAAAATCAGTATCAAGGCCGTCAAGTACACCTATAACACCATTCGCAAGCGTTTGGTGGGCGGTTTCTACAGTTACGATTCACAGCTGCAAACACAGGATATGGGAACCCAGTGCGAAGGCAGCAGTGATGGCAATGGCCGTTTTGAATGTGAGCTGACACTAAAGGACACCGGTCGCGTCAGCCTGGTTGCCCATGTGCAGGATGCGCAGGGTAACGTGTCCCTGGCCGAGTCTTCGGTTTGGGTGGTGGGCCAGGATGAACTCTGGTTCGCCGGAGAGAATAACGATCGCATTGATATTATCCCCGAACGCAAAGCGTATGCGGCAGGTGAAAAAGCCGTGTTGCAGGTCAGGATGCCATTCCGTGAGGCTACGGCCCTGCTGGCGGTAGAGCGGGAAGGCGTGCTGGATGCACAGGTGGTACAGCTTGATGGTAAAGACCCGACCGTCAGTCTGGAGATAAAGCCCGAATGGGGGCCGAATATGTATGTATCCGTGCTGGCGGTACGTGGCCGAGTCCGTTCCACACCCGATAAATCCCTGTTTGGCTGGGGTAAAAAGGCGGAAGACAGCCCTGCGCCCACTGCCCTGATTGATCTGGCCAAGCCGGCATTCCGCTTTGGCCTGACTGATCTGCGGGTACAAAGCCCGGCGCATAAACTGGATATACAGCTTGCCACCGATAGGGAAACCTATAAAATCCGTGAAACCGCCAAAGCAAGCATCAAGGTTTCCTTGCCAGACGGCAAACCGGCAGCAGGGGCGTCGGTGGCACTGGCGGTGGTTGACCAGGCCTTGCTGGAACTGTCCGATAACGCCAGCTGGGAACTGCTGGCCGGCATGATGGGGATCCGTCCGTACAGCGTGGAAACGGCAACCGCCCAGTCTGAAATTGTGGGGCGGCGCCATTACGGGCGCAAAGCCCTGCCGCCCGGAGGGGGCGGTGGCGTGGGGGCGCCAACCCGTGAATTGCTGGATACCCTGCTATTGTGGAAGCCCGATATCGTGCTTGATGAGCAGGGTCAGGCCAGTGTAAACATTCCGCTGAATGATGCCCTGTCCCGTTTTAAAGTGCTTGCCGTGGCCGATCATGGTGTGCAGCTGTTTGGCAATAACGCAACTTTTATCACTACCACACAAGAGCTGCAAATGATTTCCGGCTTGCCCGAACTGGTTCGTGAAGGAGACCAATACCATGCCATGGTCACGGTACGCAACTCCAGTAAGCGGGACATGAAACTGCGCGTATCGGCCAATTACAGCGGTAGCGGGTTTGCGCCGGGCACCTTGCCCGTGCAGGAAATTTCGCTGGCAGCCGGTACTTCCGGGCAGTTGGGCTGGGATGTCAAGGTGCCGGTATCCGGCTCCATTCTCGACAGGCAAAACCTGCGCTGGACCTTGAAAGTGGTGGAAAATGAAACCGGTGAAGCGCTGGACCAACTGCGTGTCACGCAGGCGGTATTGCCAGCCACACCGGTAACGGTCAGGCAGGCTTCCATGTTGTCGGTCACACCAGAAACACCGCTGGCTGCCCTGAAACTGGACGTGCCACCCGAGTCGCTGGCCAAAGAGAGCAAGCGGATAGGCGGGGTGCAGGTCCAGCTGCAACCCAGCCTGTCGGGTGGTTTGGCAAACGTGCAAAGGTGGTTTAATAACTACCGCTATACCTGCCTTGAACAGGTTTCCTCCATTGCCGTTGGCGTGGGCAGCACAGAAAAATGGGATGCCATTATGGCGCAATTGCCCACCTATCTTGATAACGACGGGCTGGCCAAATATTTCCCGACCCAGAACCTGCATGGTGATGTGGTGCTGACCGCTTACCTGCTTGCCATGGC
>JAAYHN010000044.1 GCA_012735395.1 Alcaligenaceae bacterium
AGCCGACCAACGATCTTGATATTGAAACACTGGAACTGCTGGAAGAGTTATTACAAGACTTCAACGGCACCGTTTTGCTGGTTAGCCATGACCGGACTTTCCTGAACAATGTCATCACGCAAACCATCGCCTACGAAGGCGACGGAAACTGGCGTGACTATGTGGGCGGATATGACGACTGGCTGGAACAAAGACCGGCTGATGTCGCACAAAAATTGTCGGGCAACACCAACAACACACCCGAAAAAAAGGTGGAAGCAGGCAACCCGGCCTCCCAGCCTAAACCCCGTCAAAACAAACCTTCCCGCCTTAGCAGCTGGGAGCTGAAAGAACTGGAAGCCCTGCCCGACGACATCGCCACACTAGAGGCTGAACAGGCCGAATTAACGGCACAGCTTTCTGATCCGGAACTGTATAAAGACGGGGCAGACACCGCTAACAGCATCAATGAACGCCTGCAAAAACTGGAAGAAGAGCTGCTTAAGCTTTTTGATCGCTGGGAACTGCTGGAGGCCAAAAGAGCTATAGAATAATAAAATGACAGAGGGCAAACCTGGTTGCCCGTGTTTGCCCCCCTTGCAAGCCGACACCGGCCAAATATGCCTGTCTGCTCTTATTGAACCAGCGCAATAGCCAGACCATCCCACCCTTTCAGACCCAGGGTTTGAAAGGCGGTAACATCCAGTCTGGGGTTAACCGCCATTTCCTCAAAAGAGCGACGCAAGCCACGGATATTATCGGCCTTGTCACTGGTATCAAGGATTTTGGCCTGACGCACCACATTATCAAACACGATAATGGTGCCCGGACGAGACAGTTTTAATGCATACTCAAGATAAACCGGATTGTTTTCCTTGTCGGCATCAATAAAAACAAAATCAAAAGGCGCCTCGTTATCCTGTACCATTTGGGCCAATGAGTCTGCCGCCAGGCCAACCCTGATTTCCACCTTATCTTGTAAGCCCGCGATCTGGATACTTTCGCGCGCCACCTTGATATAGTTTTCATCAAAGTCCAGGGTAATCAGCCTGCCGTTTTCCGGCAATGCCAACGCCATCCAAACCGTGCTGTAGGCGCCAAGCGTACCGATTTCAAGAATACGTTTTGCCCCTTTCATTTTCACAAGAAAATTAAGCAATTTCCCCTGATTGGGCGCTACATTAATTGCCGGCATTTCCTTGTTTTTGCAATGTTCAAGCACTTTTGCCGGAATCACATCGTTTTGCAGGAACAGCTGATTGAAATACTCATCAACACCTTTATATAAAGGCTCACTAATTACCGTTTTCATAAAATAAATAAAGTTGGTTTATTGAAATTGCCAGTTCAGGGTTTCGCCTGCGCCCAATGGCACAAGACTTTCATTCCCGGTATAAGAAAGCGCCTCGGGAATGGCAAACGGTTGGCGAACAAGGGTAATTTGCCCTTCATTGTGTGGCAACCCGTAAAATGCGGGCCCATTCAAGCTGGCAAAAGCTTCCAGCTTATCAAGCGCTCCGGCCAACTCAAAAGCCGTTGCATACAACTCCATGGCATGCAATGCGGTATAACAGCCGGCACAACCACAGGCGTGTTCTTTAAGGCCTTTTGCGTGAGGGGCGCTATCGGTTCCCAGAAAAAAACGTTTGCTATCACTGGTGGCCGCTTCAAGTAAGGCCAAGCGATGCTTTTCTCGCTTCAGAACCGGCAAACAGTAGTAATGCGGGCGAATACCGCCTGTAAAAATGGCATTACGATTATATAAAAGATGGTGGGCGGTAATCGTAGCGGCCACAGGACCTTCTGCATCACGGACATATTGCGCCCCTTCCCGGGTCGTAATATGCTCAAATACCACCTTAAGCTCGGGAAAGTCTTTACGCAGTGGGATCATGACCCGATCAATAAAAACCGCTTCACGATCGAATAAATCGATGGATGGATCGGTAACCTCACCATGGACCAATAGTGGCATTCCATATTGTTGCAATGCCTCAAGCGCAGGACGGCATTTTCCAAGCAAATCGGTAACACCGGCATCCGAATTGGTGGTTGCTCCTGCCGGATAGAGTTTAACGGCATATACAAAACCGGACTCGGCCGCTTTTTTAATTTCTTCTGCCGAAGTATTATCTGTCAGGTATAAGGTCATCAAGGGCTTGAAACTGCCACTGTAAGCCGTTTTTGCAAGGGCCGCTTCTATTTCTGCTTTATAGGCGGCTGCCAGTTCTACATTGGTGACAGGCGGTTTGAGATTTGGCATGACAATAGCACGGGCAAACTGCCTGGCACTATCGGCAATCACCGACTCCAGGGCAGCGCCATCACGCAAGTGAAGGTGCCAATCATCGGGACGGATTAAGGTAATTGAATTTTCTGTAATTTTCATGATGGAACAAAGCCGACTTTCTATTAAATCAAAATTAGCATCCACTATAACGAAAACTATAGTCCAAAACTCGGTTTCTGTTAAAAAAGGACAATTTATTCAAACAAAAGTACACAAACAAAGCGATTCAGAATATATTAAAAAAACACTAGGCAAGCATCCCATAACACGTTATTCTCTAACTATTATATCTATACAATTACCAGCCTTTAAGGAGAGCCCAAACATGGCCACAAGCAAATCAGAAAAACCTGCACGCAAACCAAATGCAGCGTTTATGAAACCCCTTACTCCTAGCAGTGAGCTGGCCGCCATTGTTGGTAGCACACCATTACCACGAACAGAAGTAACAAAAAAGATTTGGGAATACATTAAAAAACATGATCTGCAAGATCCCCAAAATCGCCGCAATATTAATGCCGATGACAAATTGCGTCCTATTTTTGGTAAAGACCAGGTTAGCATGTTTGAAATGACCAAGCTGGTTAGCACCCATCTTAAATAAGATGCGTTTTATTCCGTAAAAAAGCAGCCAGAGGCTGCTTTTTTTAAGCTTGTAGATTGGGTATTTTTGAGATTGTTTTTTTTTGGGCCATGCCAGGATTATTTTTTATTGGTCTTTTTTTTATATTGCGCATTTTTGACAGGCAATAAAAAAGCCCTTCAGTGTTAGCTGAAGGGCTTTTTTGGAATAAAGAGCCTGACGATGACCTACTTTCACGGATGTCCATCCACTATCATCGGCGCAAAGGCGTTTCACTGTCCTGTTCGGGAAGGGAAGGAGTGGGTCCACCT
>JAAYHN010000045.1 GCA_012735395.1 Alcaligenaceae bacterium
AACACCAGGCAACGCACAAAACCAGCAAAGCCAGCAAACTGACAAAACAGATATGACGGTAAACGGGATTGAGCGGGATTGTCATTGGACGATTGACAGAATACCCCGTTGTACTGGATGTTGCATTAGGGGATGACGATGAAGAGGAAACGGGTTCTTGCACGAAATGACTCAATATTCATATTTAACGTTAATTTAGCTATTATAAGCGTAGCCCCACTTAAAACGGTGGGTTAATCTTGCTATACTGGCTTTTAAGGCAGCCATTTCCGTATTTTTCATGAAAGCAGAACATCATCACAGGTACCAGGGCCAGGAAGAACATCTTGAACAGGCCCAGGAAGAACACGAAGAACAGGAAGAACTGGCACAATTGTCACAGGCGCCCAAAAAATCACGCCTGCTTTTTTTTAAAAATGCGTTTTTGTATGCTTTCAGCCGATTAAACCGCGACAAGCTTACGCAGGTTACCTCCAGCCTTACCTTTACCACCGTTCTGGCCGTGGTTCCCTTACTGGCCGTGGTGCTGTCCCTGTTTACCGCTTTCCCGCTATTCATTGATTTCAAGGTTTCCCTGGAAGAATTCCTTACCAATAACTTAATGCCCCCCTCTATGTCTGAAAACATTATGGGGTATCTCAATACCTTTGCCCAACAGGCAAGCCGGTTAACCACCATTGGCGTCGCCTTCCTGATTGTGACCTCCATCATGCTCATGATGACCATTGATGAGGCCCTGAATAATATCTGGCATGTAAAAAAACAGCGCCCGATGTCACAACGCATTCTGGTTTACTGGGCCATTCTGTCATTGGGGCCCATCATGCTGGGGGCCAGCTTGTGGGCCACCGCCTACCTTGCACGCAGCCAGTTTGGCAACAGTGCCGAGTTAGCCCTGCTTAGCAGCACCATCGTGACCCTGATACCTATTTTAATGTCCTGCGCAGGGTTTTCCTTACTGTATTATCTGGTACCCAACCGCAAGGTTTCCTGGAAAGACGCCTTGATTGGCGGTTTCACCAGCGCCATCCTGCTGGAAATAATGAAAGCCGGTTTTACCTATTACATTACCCGCTTTCCCTCTTACACGCTTATTTACGGCACCTTTGCAGCCATTCCCCTGTTTCTGCTCTGGATCTATTTATCGTGGCTGGTTGTACTGTTTGGCGCATCCATCAGTGCCATTGCCCCGCAAATCAGGCTGGGCCGTTTTCATCATCAAAGCCTGCCCGGCACGCAGTTCATGATAGCAATCAATACCCTGCGCTTACTGCATGCCAACCGCGACGACAACCCGCCGGGCAGAAGCACGGCCTTTCTGGCTTCTGCCTTAAAAATCAACCAGGAAGACCTGCTTGATGTACTTGAGCCGCTTGCTGCCATGGGGTATATCGTAAATACCGCTGGCAAACGCTCTGAACGCTGGGTTTTAGCCTGCAGCGACAATGCCGGCCTGGACGTACTGGCCACCCACTTCCTGTTTGACCGCTCTCTTCTTGCTTCACTTGAAAACACGCAAACAGCTCAACTCATTAGCGACCTGATCACCCATAAAACGCCTGTAACACTCGGGCAGATTGTTGCCCAACAAGCCTGACTGCGTGCGTTTCCATAGGGATTTTTACCAATTTCCTGAGTGTGGTGTTAAAAAATCCACAACACCACCAGGGAAATTTAACTTTAAAAGACTCTTTGGATAGTGTACATTTCTATATATCAAGTTTAGATATCTTTACTTTTTACAGTTTTGTTTATTGCTGCCGTTATATTTACTAAACCCATAAAAAACGGCAAGCAGGTTACAGGGGGATTGAAAATGTTAAAAATCAGTGAAGTTTTGCGTGTTAAAGGCAATACTCTCTATACCGCAACCCCAGATCAAACCATTACCCAGGCCATTGAAACCATGAGCCTGCACGATATTGGTTCTCTGGTTATTATGGAACAGGGTCAACTGGCAGGCATGCTTACATTCCGGGAAATCATCCGGCACCTGCAAGACAACAACGGCCAGGCCGGCAACACCACGATTCGCAAAATCATGGATGACGCCCCCGTTAGCGTTTCACCCAATACCGATGCCGACGAAGTGCAGCGTTTAATGCTTGAGCATCACGCCCGTTATGTTCCCGTCATGGATGGGCCCACCCTGCTGGGTGTTATTTCTTTCTATGATATGGCCCGTGCCATTCTGGAAGCCCAGAAATTTGAAAACAAAATGCTTAAGGCCTATATTCGCGACTGGCCCTCTGGCACCAGCGAAGAAGCCTGATCACGCCAAACGTTTATAAAAGAAAAAGACTGGTTCCCATAACAGGAACCAGTCTTTTGCGTTTTTAAAGCGCTTTCGTTTAACCATAAAGGTTTTACGCTTACTCTACCAGCCCCAGGCCATTCAGTGCCCCCAGGCTTTCGGGCCACTCGCGTTTACGCGCATGCTGAAGCAAAATACGGGCCCAGGCTTCCCAGGCAATCCGCTTGTCCCATGCCAGCCCCCAGGATTGCAATGCCTGCAAACCGGCCAAAGCCTGTTCTTCGGCCACCTCAAAATCACCCTAGGTTAATGCCAGCTGCGCCAGCAATAAGCGGGGCTCACCCACATACGGGTTATGGTCTATGACAGATTCAACAATATGCCTTGCGGTCATGCTTTCCGTGAGCGGATGCATGCGGGTAATAACCTGCCAGTACAGGGCCGATGCCGCCGCCTCATCTTTGCGCGCGATTACTTTCTGCCCCCCCTCAAAGGCGGGTGGCACAGGCAGGCCAATATCTTCGGGCAATGAGCGCAAGGCCTGTACCAGGCGCGATAACATATGCAAAATATTGGCAGGCGGTTTCAAGGGGCCGGGCCATAAGGAAGAAACCCAGTGCGGGGCCAGTTCACGGCGTTGCTGGTATGGATAGCCGGAAAAAATTTCGTCTTGCCAGCTATGCCATTGTTCGCCAACATCAGCCACGGTCACAATAATGAAAGCGGCAACCTGCCGGGGCGTTAAATGAAAAGTGTCACCCTTGTCATTATCCATTGCCATCCCTTCGGGGCCGATACCTATACCATCCAGAACGTTTTTCACAAAACGGGTACGTGATATGGCACAAAACAGGCTTACCCACGACTCGGCCTCACTGCCGATCAAGTCGCGCAAACTTTCCCGTTCTTTTTCCCGGTCAAACAAAGTAAGGTTGACATACTCATTACCATAGACACTATGGAACAAACCCAGCATACGGATTTCCCGTGGCTGGTTCCATAAAGCCAGGGCACGGTAAACCCCCAGAAGGTGGTGTTTGAAAGTACCTGCCTTGTGCCAGTCTTCACTGGCGTTTCGCTCGAATAAAACCTCAAGCAGCCTGGTTGACATCCTCCCCTCCCTCTCGCTAACGCTCGGCCCCACAGGGCCAAGGAAGGGGATTCCTACCGTGTTTAGCCCACAGGGGCTAACTCACCTCGGAGGGTTCCTGCTGCTGGCGACCTGACTGCATCGCTCACTTCACAGGCGAACCGGGCGTGTCCCGCCCTTAAAACATTAATCGCACCGACCTTATCGGCATGATCTTCAAAACTGCATTGAACACAATGAAACCGGGCTTGGGTCTGGCGGTTGTCTTTCGAGACATGGCCGCAACAAGGGCAAGTCTGGCTGGTATGATGCGGAGGTACCGCAATGAGCCAACCACCATTCCAGGCCGTCTTATATTCAAGCTGCCGCCTGAACTCTCCCCAGCCCTGATCCAGAATGGATTTATTCAGGCC
>JAAYHN010000046.1 GCA_012735395.1 Alcaligenaceae bacterium
AATCTTCATATCTACAGTTTTAAACAGATTGCCTATTGAATGTTATTGAATTGTTGTGAAAGGGAAGAGAGAGCCTAATGCCCAGTATTACTGTTGCCCAGTTTGCCGTCGAACTGAAATTGCCTGCGAATGTGCTGCTAGAGCAGCTGCGTTCAGCGGGTGTTAATGCGAATTCCGTAGAAGATAAAATCACCGAGGGTGATAAAACCAAACTGCTGGATTCCCTTCGTCGTGCACATGGTGCAAAAGAGGGTAAGAAAATCACTGTTACGCGTCGTGAAACATCAGAAATCCGTCAGGCTGATAGCTCTGGCCGGTCCCGAACCATCCAGGTGGAAGTCCGTAAAAAACGGGTTTTTGTAAAGCGCGACGCCTCAGAGAGCAAAGAGGCAGTGGCTGCACCCACCCCTTCTGCAACAACGCCAGAACAATCAGCACCCGTTAAAATTGAACCGGTAACCGAACAGCCGGTTCAGGCAGAAAATTCAGCTTCAGCAGCCGTTTCGGCCCCAGAAGCTGCTGCTAAAGAAGTACAATTGCAAGAAAAAGCATCACCAGGGCAGGTTCCTGTCGTTGAAAACGAAAAGCCTGACAGTAATGCCAATGAACAAGTAGCGTCGCCTCAGTCACAAACTGATGCGGTCAAGGCAGTTGAAGAAACCCAACCCAAAGAGCTTGCGGGCGATATCCAGCCGCAAGTTCAGAAACCGTCCGCTCAAACGGATGAACCATTAATTACATCTCAACAGGTTGAGAATAAAGAAGTGCGTACTGAATCAAAAAATGTACCATCTACTTCAGTGAAAGCAGATCAGGATGCAGGTCAGGCACCGGCAGTGAAAAATAATGCCACCGAGCCGCATAAAGCAAAAGACAGCAGGGACTTTAAATCGTCCAGGCCCGAGCAGAAACCTAATCAGGCAAGGCCGGGTAACCGGAACGAGGCTGCCAAGGCTAAATCTCCTGCGTCTGCAACAGGCTGGAACAAAGATAGTAATGCCCGAAATGTCAGAAAGCCGGTAACAGAACAAAAACCGGAGCCGGTAAATAATGCTGCGCGTGAAGAAGCCCGCCGACAGGCAGAGGCCGAAGCGGCCGCATTACGTGATATGTTGAACCGGCCACGCAAAGTATTGCGTGCGGCACCTACCACACCGGAAAGTACTGACGCGGCTAAAAAAGCGGGCAAGAAAGAAGTTAAGCCGGTTGCTGGTGCCAAAAAAGAGCGTAGCGACAGCAATTGGAATGATGGTACGCGTGGCAAAAAACCGGTAACCGAGAAACGTGCTGCAGCACCCGCCGCCAAAGAAGAAGGTTGGCGTGCAGGTGGTGGCCGTGGCGGTTCAAAAAATAACCGTAAACAGCAGCAACAGGCTCCTAAAGAGCCGGTGGTGCCAGAATTTATTGCCCGTGATGTACATGTGCCTGAAACCATTTCTGTGGCTGATCTTGCCCATAAAATGTCAATCAAGGCTGCGGAAATTATCAAGCAGTTAATGAAGCTGGGTCAAATGGTTACCATTAACCAGATTCTTGATCAGGAAACAGCCATGATCGTGGTGGAAGAGCTGGGACACCATGCCATTGCCGCCAAACTCGATGACCCCGAGGCTTTCCTCGATGACGGGATTGAAAGCGTTGATGCCGAGCTGTTCCCACGGGCACCGGTTGTAACGGTCATGGGGCACGTAGACCATGGTAAAACATCATTGCTTGATTATATTCGCCGTGCCAAAGTGGCGGTAGGTGAAGCGGGGGGTATTACCCAGCACATTGGCGCTTATCGCGTTGAAACCGAAGGTGGTGTGGTCACTTTCCTTGATACCCCGGGACACGAAGCGTTTACCGCGATGCGTGCGCGTGGTGCACAGGCAACCGATATTGTTATTCTTGTGGTGGCCTCCGATGACGGTGTGATGCCACAAACCCGCGAGGCAATTCACCACGCCAAAGCGGCGGGCGTACCGCTGGTTGTTGCCATTAACAAGATTGATAAACCTGAAGCAAACCCCGAGCGGGTCAAGCAGGAGCTGGTTGCAGAAGAGGTTGTTCCCGAAGAGTACGGTGGTGATGTGCCATTTGTACCCGTGTCTGCAAAAACCGGCCAGGGTATTGATGACCTTCTTGAAAACGTATTGCTGCAAGCTGAAATCCTTGAGCTGAAAGCGCCTATAGATGCGCCAGCCAAAGGTCTTGTTATTGAATCAAGCCTTGATAAAGGTCGTGGTCCTGTTGCAACTATTCTGGTTCAAAGCGGTACCTTAAAACGTGGCGATGCCATTCTGGCAGGTGCCAGTTATGGCCGCGTCCGTGCCATGCTTGACCAAACCGGCAAAAATATTCCCAAAGCGGGGCCGTCAGTCCCGGTAGAGATCCAGGGTCTGTCAGATGTACCGGCAGCGGGTGATGAAGTACAGGTGCTCATTGACGAGCGCAAAGCCCGTGAAATTGCCTTGTTCCGTCAGGGTAAATTCCGCGACGTCAAACTGGCACGCCAGCAGGCAGCCAAACTTGAATCCATGTTTGAAAATATCCGCGAGGGTATGCAAACACTTGAGCTTATTGTGAAAACCGATGTTCAGGGTTCACAGGAAGCCCTGGTGCAGGCCTTGGTTAAACTGTCAACAGACGAAGTACGGGTCAGGGTCGTGCATGCAGCGGTGGGCGGTATTTCAGAAAGTGACGTCAACCTGGCCATTGCATCAAATGCGGTTATTATCGGCTTTAATGTCCGTGCCGATCAAAGTGCGAAAAAACTGGCCGAACACAACGACATTGATATCCGTTACTACAACATTATTTTTGAAGTTGTCGATGAAGTGAAAAACGCCATGTCAGGCATGCTGGCACCCGAAAAACGTGAAGAAGTTATTGGTATGGTTGAAATCCGTGAGGTATACAGTATTTCCCGTATTGGTAAAGTCGCCGGTTGTATGGTTACAGAAGGTCTGGTCCGTCGTGATTCACAAGTTCGTTTGTTACGCGATAACGTTGTTATCTGGACAGGTGCCCTTGATTCGCTCAAGCGCTTTAAAGATGATGCCAAAGAAGTTAAATCCGGTTTCGATTGCGGTATCACGCTGAAAGGCAATAATGATATTGAAATCGGGGACCAGCTTGAAATCTTCGAAATCAAAGAAATTGCCCGTACGCTGTAAATCAAATTATGAGTCGACATAAGTCAAAATCGCCTGCCAGCCGTAATATTCGTCTGGCAGACCAGATACAGAAAGATCTGGCCACGCTTATCCAGCGTGAGCTGGATATTTCCAAGGTTGGTTTAATTACCCTGAGCGGGGTAGATTTAACGGCAGACTACGCCCACGCCAAAGTGTATTTTACGGTTTTGGGGGCAGAGCCTGAAGTGGCAACCGCCGCCCTGAACGAAAAGGCGGGCTGGTTGCATTCGTTGCTGTTTAAAATGCTGCATATTCATACGGTGCCCACATTGCGTTTCATCCATGATGAGCAAATGGCACGGGGCATTGAAATGACACAACTTATTGATCGGGCAAACCGGCCTAATGATTTCCCGGCAGAGCCAGGCAATCTTGACGATATTGAAACGGGCAAGAAGTAAGCGGTTTGTAATTGGGTATATGAATGGGACGTAGGAAAGGTCTGGATATTACCGGGGTGTTATTGCTTGATAAGCCAGTTGATTTATCAAGCAATCATGCCTTGCAAAGAGCCAGGCGTGCAATGGATGCCAAAAAAGCCGGTCATACAGGGACACTTGATCCGTTTGCGACCGGCTTATTAGTCTGCTGTTTTGGAAAAGCAACTAAAATATGTGGTCCTATGCTGAATGTAGACAAAACCTATATTGCTACATTACAGCTGGGTTCAGAAACTGATTCAGGTGATCTTACCGGCACGGTTGTGCAGGAATCCGCCGGGTTTGCCGGCATTACCGAAGAACAATTGAATCAAGTATTGCCTTTGTTTTCAGGGGAAATACAGCAAATTCCGCCGATGTATTCGGCCTTGAAGCGAAATGGGCGCCCGCTTTATGAATATGCGCGTCAAGGTATAGAGCTTGAGCGCGAACCTCGTACAGTTACAATTTACGAAATAAATGTGCTGCGTGTTGAACCCACTGTGGTTGAATTGGAAGTGTCCTGTAGTAAAGGGACTTATATACGCACACTGGCCCAGGATATTGGAAGGGCATTGGGTTGCTTTGCGCATCTTACTGCCTTAAGGCGAACAGCCGTTGGCCCGTTCACCATAAATAATGCAATTGCCCTAGAGGAATTGCAAAACATGGAAGCACCGGTCAACACGCTGATTGCACTGCATGAACTACCAGACGGCCTGGTGCCGTTAAAACTACTTCAAAAGGAAATACTATGAGCCAAGCGCTCCGTAACGTTGCGATTATTGCTCACGTTGACCATGGTAAAACAACAATGGTCGACCAGTTATTACATCAAGCGGGTACATTCCGTGAAAACCAGCATATTGCCGAGCGTGTTATGGATTCCGGTGATATCGAAAAAGAACGCGGCATTACCATTTTGTCCAAAAACTGTGCCGTTGAATATGAAGGCACTCACATCCATATTATTGATACGCCCGGACACGCTGACTTTGGTGGTGAAGTAGAGCGCGTACTGTCAATGGTAGATGGTGTATTGCTTTTGGTTGATGCGGTTGAAGGCCCTATGCCCCAAACCCGTTTTGTCACGAAAAAAGCCCTGGCACTGGGTCTGAAACCGATTGTTGTGGTCAATAAAATTGATCGTCCTGGCGCACGTCCCGATTTCGTTATCAATACCACCTTCGATTTATTCGATAAACTGGGTGCCACCGAAGAGCAGCTTGATTTCCCGGTTGTTTATGCTTCCGGTCTGGCCGGTTTTGCCGGTCTGACCGATGACGTCCGTGAGGGCGATATGCGTCCTTTGTTTGATGCTATCTTAAAACACGTACCCCAGCGTGAAGATGACAAAGAAGGTCCTTTGCAGATGCAAATCATTTCTTTGGATTACAACAGCTATGTTGGCAAGATTGGCGTTGGCCGTGTTAACCGTGGCCGTATCCGTCCCGGTCAGGACGTTGTGGTTAAATTTGGTGAAGATGGCCAAAGCAGCAAGGGTCGTGTGAATCAGGTTCTCAAGTTCCAGGGCCTTGAGCGTGTGCAGGTGGATTTTGCCGAAGCGGGCGATATTGTTCTTATTAACGGTATCGAAGAAATCGGTATTGGTTGTACCTTGTGCGATCCGGTTACGCCTGAAGCCTTGCCAATGCTGAAAATCGACGAGCCAACCTTAACCATGAACTTTATGGTTAACACCTCGCCACTGGCAGGCCGTGAAGGCAAGTTCGTAACCAGCCGCCAGATTCGTGACCGCCTGAATCTTGAATTGAAGTCCAACGTTGCATTGCGTGTGAAAGATACCGATGATGATACCGTGTTTGAAGTATCGGGTCGTGGTGAGCTGCACTTGACCATTTTGCTTGAAAATATGCGCCGTGAGGGTTATGAACTGGCTGTTTCCCGTCCACGTGTCGTGTACAAGGAAATTGACGGTGTCCGTTGTGAGCCGCTGGAACTGTTAACTATTGACCTTGAAGACGAACACCAGGGCGGTATCATGGAAGAGCTGGGTCGCCGTAAAGGTGAGCTGCTTGACATGCAATCCGATGGCCGTGGCCGTACCCGTCTTGAGTACCGTATTCCGGCCCGTGGCCTGATCGGTTTTTCAACCGAATTCATGTCAATGACACATGGTACCGGTTTAATGAGTCATATTTTTGATGAGTACGCGCCAGCCCGTGAAGGCAGTATTGGTGAGCGTCGTAACGGGGTGTTAATCAGCCAGGATAACGGCGATGCCGTTGCCTATGCGCTGTGGAAACTGCAGGATCGTGGCCGTATGTTCGTTTCACCGGGAGAGCCATTGTATGAAGGCATGATTATTGGTATTCACAGCCGCGACAATGACCTGGTGGTTAACCCGATCAAAGGCAAGCAGTTAACCAATATCCGTGCTTCGGGTACCGATGAAGCGGTACGTCTGGTTCCGCCCATCAAGCTGAACCTGGAATATGCGGTAGAGTTTATCGACGACGACGAACTGGTTGAAGTCACCCCCAAAAGTATCCGTCTGCGTAAACGTTACCTGCTGGAACACGAGCGCAAACGTGCTTCACGTGAAAAAACCAATTAATCATTGATGGTTTTTAGCTTGAAATAAGAACCCGATCCCCTGAGAACCTATAGGTTTTCAGGGGATTTTTTATGCCAGAATGCAGTGTTTGTCAGCCAGGGCACTGAGGTTGATATTTATCAGAAAGAAGGTAATTATTGCGTAGCATCTATTTACCACCGATGCTTTCAGTGTTAGCATGGGCTAAGCAAATTATTATGTTATTAAAACTGTGCTTGTTTAGCCCCCTTTATGAATGTGAACCGTTTTTTTGCGCATGAAAACATGTCGTTCAGGTATATCTTTTTATATCTGTGCGTTCTGTTATTTGCGCTGCGTTCACTCATTCCTTTTGGCTATATGCCAAATATGCAGTCTCTTGCCCAGGGCAAGATTGAAATAACAATCTGTTCATCAACGGGTCCGCAATCTACGGTTATTTCGGTTCCCATTCCCGTCAATCATCAGCAAGAGCACGCCAATGATGGCATGCTTGACTGTCCTTTCAGTATCGTCAATGCACAAGGCATGCTGGCAGGCTCTCCAGACGCATCAATCAGTACGCTTAATGCCGTTGCCCTGACTGTCCCCTCTCTCAGTCAGTCTCAGGTCATGCATGTACTGGCGTTTGGGCCGCCGCTAGGCTCCAGGGCGCCGCCTCAATCAATTTAAATTTAAAAATGAAATTGCCCATGATACCGGGCTCACTGTCTTGCGTGTAGTTCATATGTACCTTTAGACCGGGTATGTCATGAATTTTAAAGGCTGTCAGTGTTTGTCTGCCTTGAATAGTTTTGACTGTCTGTCCTGTTTTTCCTTTCTCCTGAAAAACAGTCCATTCAGCTCATTTTCCCAATCTATTCAGGGCAGAAATTTAAATTTTTTATTCCATTGAATACATACTTATGTTGATCAACCAAAAACGCAGATTGCTGTTAAGTGGCATGGGCGTATTGCCTTTGTTATTGGCAGGCTGTGGCAAAGAAGAGGCACTCAGCTTCCATAGTACAGATATTACCGGCGCCAGTTTCGGGCGTGATTTCAACCTCACGGATCCTGCCGGCAGGCGCTGGGCGCTGCAAGATTTCAAAGGTAAGGCGGTCATGGTTTTTTTTGGTTTCACGCAGTGCCCTGATGTGTGTCCCACCGCACTGGCACGGGCTGTTGAAATCAAGCATTTGCTGGGTAAAGATGCCGAACGCTTTCAGGTGCTTTTTATTACGATAGACCCCGAGCGTGACCAGCCTGAAATGCTGGGGGCTTATACCAGTGCCTTTGACCCTGATTTTATGGGGCTTTACGGTTCAGTAGAAGAAACCGAGGCCGTCGCCAGGGAGTTCAGGATCTATTATAAAAAAGTGCCAACCGGTTCATCTTACACGATGGATCACAGTGCCTTCAGTTATGTTTTTGATACCAATGCCAAGCTCAGGTTAACTGTCTCTCATTCATTAAGCGCTGAAGAATGCGCTGAAGATATTCGTCAGTTACTGGTTTAAATAATATTTATTATCGCGAGGAGTCTACGTGAAAACACTTTCTAAACATATTGGTGCAGCCCTGTTTTCAGGTGCTGTTTTATTGTCTGCCTCTGTTCAGGCCGAGGTTGTTGTGGAAAATGCCTGGGTAAGGGCAACGGTCGAAGGCCAGCAGGCAACTGGCGCTTTTATGGATTTAACTTCGAAGAAGGGCGGGAAACTGGTAGAGGCTAAATCGGATATTGCCAAAACAGTAGAAATACATGAAATGGCTATGGAAAATGATGTCATGAAAATGCGTCAGATTGAAAGCCTTGACCTGCCTGAAAACAGCAAGGTAGCGTTAAAACCGGGTGGCTATCATATTATGTTTATCGACTTGCTGGAGCGGGTTAAGGAAAACGATGAAATAGCCATGCAGCTGTTTGTGGTCAATACCGATGGCAGCCAGGAAACCATTGATGTAAAGGCCATAGCCAAACCCCTGAACAGTGTGGCAAAGGCTTCAATGAACGGGCATCAGCATGAAGCGCATCCACAAGAGCAACATCAGCACGAAGCGCATTCGCCAGAACAACACCCGCATAAGCATTAATCCTGTTGCCAATTTTGCAAGGCAATTAATTGTTTAGTGGCCCGGTTAACAGCCGGGTCAATTTTCTTTTTTATGAAAATTTTCTCAAAAAAACAAATGGCATTGGGTGTCGTGGTATTGCTGCTGCCTGTAGCCTGGTTTATTCTTGACCGCAACAAAGAGCCTTTTCCAGAATATGACTGGATAGAAATCTGTACCCTGGAAGGTATTAAACGGGCCAAGTATGACAATAAAGGAAATTTGCTGGTTGAAGAATGGGTTAGCCAGACGCCACCTCATTTGCTGGTACCTGAAATTAATAATGAGCTGGCTGCGGCTCAAGAAATGCCTGATATTGAATTGGATAATCTTGTGATTGAGCAATGCTGGGTCAGGCTCTTGCCAGGGAGTTTACCCGCTGCGGGGTATTTTGAATTAAAAAACCTGACAGGGCAGGCGTTGGTATTAAATGGCGTGGAAAGCAAGGCTTATGCTTCGGCTATTTTGCATAAAAATGTTAAGCGGCAAGGCATGCTTGCCATGGAACGTATACCAGAAATAACCATCCCCAATAATGGCAGTCTGTCATTTTCACCTAAAACCAATCATATTATGCTTGAGAAACAAACGGGCTCATTAAAGCCGGGTGATTTTATTACCATACAGTTCAATTTTCTTCAGGCAGGCAAGAAAACCGTGCAGTGCAAAGTGAATCCTGCCGGGGCGCTTGAGTATTAAGATGGGCAGTACAGCAGGTATGTTTTGTGTTAATGGTATTCCCGTTTTTCAGTGTTGGACAGGCAAAAAAACGAAATTGCTCAATAAATAAGCAAAATAACTATTCCCTTGTTAAATCAATTGCTTGCGTTAGTTTTACAGAATTGTTAAAAAATTATCCACACCATTCTCACCATTTAATGTTGATATGTTAATTAATTATCCCGGTTGTTAACACTTCTGTGATTAAATTGTGCATAAACTGTGAACTTCATGTGAACAAACCCTGTAGCGCAAAATGGCCATTTTTTTAAAATTTCTTTTAATTTTTCTCATCCTGTTCTGGGTAGCCCGTTTTTTCAGCAGAAAAATAAACAAGCTCTGGGCAGGCACCATTGGGGCGGCTATTGAGTGGCTGAATAATAATGGTACCCGCCTGATGAAGTATATGTTTATTTTGGCGGGGCTGGTATTTCTGTTTCTGGTTTTCCAGTGGAGCCGGACCGGTTGACTACCTCAGAACAACAGGGTTTTTTGCACAATCGGGTAAATTTTATTTGCTTAAAACTTGAGTATTTCGTTATATCGTTAGCCGGTATTTTTTGCATGGTTTAAGGTTAATTAATAATATTAATTTGTTTTTTGTTGTTTCTTGTTTAGCTATGTTAAAAAGAACAATTGATAGGGAGAATTAGATGGCAAAAAATAATTTTGTAAAGAATAACTTTTCGGAAAAATACCGGGTTGAAGAAGGCAACAAATTTCAACTGAAAGACTGGGAAACAAGTTCCGGGGAAAAAATAGATGAAGATGAAGCCGAAGATCAGCTTAAAGAGATCGTCGAGCAAATATCCGATCTGCAAAATATTTTATACGCCGATAACAAATGGTCTTTGCTGCTTATTTTTCAGGCTATGGATGCGGCAGGGAAAGACTCTACAATCAAAAACATATTGTCGGGCGTCAATCCGCAGGGATGTGAAGTGTATGCTTTTGGTCGCCCGTCCGTAGAAGAACTGGGACATGATTTTTTATGGCGTACCACCAAATGCTTGCCGCAACGTGGAAATATTGGCGTTTTTAACCGTTCTTACTATGAAGAAACCCTGGTTGCCAGGGTGCATCCGGAGTTGTTGAAGGCGCAGTGCCTGCCAAATAATCTGGTTACCGAAAATATTTGGGAAGAACGTTTTGAAGATATTTGCGCTTTTGAAAAACATATGGCCCGCAGTGGTACCAAGGTTCTGAAGTTTTTTCTTCATCTCTCACCCGAAGAGCAAAAAGCAAGGTTTTTAGAGCGGATTGATAATCCCAAGAAAAACTGGAAATTTGATAAAAATGATTTGTACGAACGTACCTTCTGGAAAAGGTACATGCATGCGTATGAAGAAACCATTCAACATACCGCTTGCAAGCATGCCCCCTGGTATGTCATTCCGGCCGATAATAAAGCTTATGCCAGGCTGGCGGTGGCAGATGCAGTGTTATCTACCCTGAAAGATCTGGACTTGAAATACCCAAGTTTAAGTGATGAAATTATTGTATCCCTGAAGTCTTTCAAGGGAATTCTTGATAAAGAAGAACAGGATATATATAAAATTTAATGGCAGTTGGCCATTGCTTCCGTTTCAAAACGCCGCCCGTCAGGCGGTTTTTTGTACTTGATTGTGAATGTGGGCAGCGTGGTTTAATGGCTATTGTTCATTTGCTACTTTAAAACCACAAAAAAATAGAAGTTTTAGTATAAAAAGCCAGAAAGGCTTGTCATGTTGGCGAGATTGTTGCATAATTTCATTCTTATTTGATCCCCGATAGCTCAGACGGTAGAGCGACGGACTGTTAATCCGCAGGTCACTGGTTCGATCCCAGTTCGGGGAGCCAAAATTCTAAGAAGCCGGTAATCATTTTTTGATTGCCGGCTTTTTTCTTGTCTGTCATTTTCAAGAACAGGAAAGCGCATGCTGTATTGGCCAGGTGTATTTAAGCCTTTTGCAATATAAAAACAACGATCACTATTTTTAATAAATCATCTTGTATTTTCTGTTAACCTGTAACTAAAATCCATTGAATTGTTACGGTTGGCTAAGGTTTGATTAATGAAAAACAGTGTAAAGGCAAATTCAATTAAGCAGTCATCAGCAATAGATTGGCATACGTTAACACCGCTTCAGGTAGAGCAAAAATTACAAACAGCAAAAAGTGGCCTTACACAAAACGAAGCCCGGGAACGATTAACTAAATACGGTCCCAACCGTTTGGCACCACCAAAAAAACGCGGGCCGCTGTTGCGCTTTCTGCTGCAGTTTCATAATCTTTTGCTGTATGTCATGATGGGCGCGGCTGTTATTACCGCCGCACTGGGTCACTGGATTGATACCGGTGTATTAATGATGGCGGTGGTGCTTAATGCCATTATCGGTTTTATCCAGGAAGGGAAGGCCGAATCGGCACTGGATGCCATTCGCGAGATGCTCTCGCCCCATGCAACGGTCATCCGTGATGGCCAACACCAGGAAATTGATGCTGCCAACCTGGTACCGGGCGATATCGTGGCCCTGGCTTCAGGAGACCGTGTACCTGCCGATTTACGCCTACTTAACGTACGGGATTTGCGCATTGAAGAAGCTGCCCTGACCGGTGAATCCCTGCCGGTAGAAAAAAACACGGAAACGTCTCCGGCTGATACTCCCCTGGGAGACCGCTATGGCATGGCTTATTCAGGCACGCTGGTTATATACGGGAAAGCGGTGGGGGTGGTGGTGGCAACTGCTGCCCAAACTGAATTGGGCAAAATCAACCAAATGCTGTCGGGTATCCGTAACCTGACAACACCGCTGTTGCGCAAGGTAAATCATTTTGCCCGCCAGCTGGCCCTGTTTATTCTGGGCCTGTCGGCCTTGACGTTTGTATTGGGTACGGTATGGCGCGGACACAGCCCTGAAGACATGTTCATGATGGTCGTGGCGCTAACCGCCTCTGCCATACCTGAAGGCTTGCCTGCCATTATGACGGTCACCCTGGCCCTTGGGGTACGGCGTATGGCCCGGCGCAATGCGATTGTCCGCCTGTTGCCGGCGGTAGAGGCCCTGGGTTCGGTAACGGTTATTTGTTCTGACAAAACAGGAACCCTGACCCGTAACGAAATGACCGTGCAGCGTATTGTATGTGCCACCCACAGAATCAATGTGGAAGGCGTGGGCTACGAACCAATAGGTGATTTATGCATTGACGGGCGTCCCGTTTCAGTAGCCGGATATCCGGAGCTGGCTTTGGCAATCCGTGCGGGGGTATTGTGTAATGATGCGCGTTTGTTAAATGAAGAAGGCCGCTGGCAGGTAGAGGGCGACCCTACTGAAGGCGCCTTGCTGGTGCTTGGGGCAAAAGCGGGCTTACACCTGAAAGACAATAAAGAACAGGCCTGGCCCCGGATTGATGCCATTCCTTTTGAATCCCAACACCGTTTCATGGCGACCTACCATTGTGACAGTCAACAGGAACCCTGGATTTTTGTTAAAGGCGCACCGGAACGTATTCTGGATATGTGCGACAGCCAGCTTGATGGTAATGATGAACATGCGCTGGACATTGATTACTGGCGACGCATGTCCAATGATATGGCCGCCCGGGGCTTGCGTCTGCTGGCATTGGCATGCAAGCGCTCGGCGCCACAAAGTGATTTACTTGATCATGATGACATGGAATCGGGTTTTGTCATGATTGCCTTGCTGGGCATTATGGATCCGCCCCGCGAAGAGGCGAAGCTTGCGGTGCATGAATGCCATCGCGCCGGTATCCGTGTAAAAATGATTACCGGTGATCATGTGGAAACGGCCCGTGCCATTGGCGAGCAACTCAATATTGGCGTTGGCAAGCCCGCCCTGACGGGTGCGGAAGTTGCGTTGATGGATGACGATACCTTGCGTAATGTGGTGATGGAGGTGGATGTTTTTGCCCGTGCCGCACCCGAACACAAGCTGCGTCTGGTGCAGGCCTTGCAAGAGGGCAACCAGGTGGTGGCCATGACTGGAGACGGAGTGAATGACGCACCTGCCCTGAAGTGTGCCGATGTGGGTGTGGCCATGGGCATGAAAGGAACCGAGGCCGCCAAAGAGGCTTCGGACATGGTGCTGGCCGATGACAACTTTGCCACCATTGCAAGTGCCGTGCGTGAAGGCCGGGCCGTTTACGATAACCTGAAGAAGTTCATTCTTTTCATGCTGCCCACCAACGGCGGGGAAGTCCTGGTGGTGATTGCCGCCATCCTGTTTGAACTGACCCTGCCCCTGACGCCGGCCCAGGTTTTATGGGTCAACATGGCAACATCGGGTACCTTGGGCCTGGCATTGGCATTTGAACCGGCAGAAAAGGGCATTATGGACCGGCGTCCCCGTCCACCGGGTGAAGCCTTGCTCTCGGGGTTTTTTATCTGGCGCGTACTCATGGTGTCAGTCATTATCATGATTGGTGCGCTAGGGGTGTTCTTGTGGGAATTGAATGCGGGCACCAGCCTTGAAGTGGCACGTACCATGGCGGTTAATATCGTGGTGGTTTGTGAAATGTTCTATTTGTTTAACAGCCGCTTTATTCTTCAGCCGGTATTAAGCCGTGAGGGCTTGACGGGTAATCGCTATATCTTGCTTGCGGTGGCCGCCTGCATTCCGTTGCAACTGGCATACACTTACTTGCCAACAATGCAAACTATCTTCAACTCTGCCGGCCTGTCACTATTGGAGTGGGGCAAGGTGTTGGCAGCTGGTTTGTTGTTGTTTTTGTTGGCTGAACTGGAAAAATGGCTTGTCCGGTGTACCGGGTTGGGGCGCAAGCTGGGCTTACGGTAAAGGTGGCAACAGACACGGTCGCGGTTAAGGCAACTATGGCCGTGTTTGGCAAGGCCTTATTGAAAACTCAGTCTGAAATCGACTGGTTTATTGAGTATTGTGTACGGGATGCGCTTGTCCATCTTCCAGGATATTTTGTCGCGTGCAAGTTAAGGGCTTTGGTTGATACTGCGGGCAATAATAAAACCAGGCTGCTGAATTTGATAAGAAAAATGAAACGGCTCATTAAACAACTATAAAAATAATTTATTCATATTAAGAGCAGTGAGTATATTGCTTAATTTGCATCAAGACAAATCACTTTTAAGCTTAAGGTTATAACTTGTTGTGTTTATGATAAGGTCTATAGAATAATAAAACGACATTGCCTCAAACTATACTTGACGATTAAGGTTCTGTAGGGTTCAATAACTTTATTACAGAAAATCAAAATAATCATTACGCAGTCATATTCTCGTCTATATAAGCAGCTACCATATCTTTTCAGTTTAAAGATACGCAGTAAGTGTAATTAATTTTCTTGAAGCTTTACTCATTACTTGGAGGGGACTGATTATGGGTGAATACAAGAGGCTATGGTGGACGTTAATTATCGTGCTCACGGTAACGTTTGCCTTTCTGGGATTCGGAGGCGTGGAAGTATACAAGCATGCGCCTCCCATTCCCAATCAGATCGTGACACAATCGAATAAAGTCTTGATGACCAAAGACGATATTCTTAACGGGCAAACGGCATGGCAAAGTACGGGGGGCATGCAGGTAGGTTCAATTTGGGGGCATGGGGCCTATCAGGCTCCTGACTGGACAGCAGACTGGTTGCATCGGGAATTGCTGGCCTGGCTGGATCTGGCATCGCAAGAAAAACATGGCATGCCTTTTGGGCAACTTGACCATGACCGGCAGGCTGCTTTGCAATATGAGGCCAAAAAAGAGTTCCGGGCCAATACTTATGATGAAGGCTCCGGCGTGGTGACTGTTTCAGACAGGCGCGCCATGGCAATAGAGCAGACCGCCGATCACTATATGCGGTTATATGGCAATGCACCGGAACTTCAGCAAATGCGTGATAATTACGCAATGAAAGAAAACACACTGCCAAGTGAGGTACGTCGCAAGGCAATGACCGCTTTCTTTTTCTGGACATCCTGGGCCGCTTCTACCGAGAGGCCAGGTACCGTGGCAACCTATACCAATAACTGGCCACCCGAGCCTTTGGTAGATAACTTTCCCACAACGGAAAACGTACTCTGGTCTTTGGCCTGTGTGATTATCCTGATTGCGGGTACGGGTTTTCTGGTGCTGGGATGGTCTTTCCTGCGCAAGCACGATGCCGATCCGGTGCCACCGGAAAAAGATCCCATTACCCAGGTTCCGCTAACGCCTTCACAGAAAGCAGTGGCAAAGTATCTGCTGGTGGTGGTGGCGCTATTTGGCTTGCAAATACTGCTGGGTGGTTTTACCGCACACTATACAATCGAAGGGCAGCATTTTTACGGTATAGATGTTTCACAATGGTTTCCTTACTCTTTAACCAGAACCTGGCATTTGCAATTGGCCATTTTCTGGATAGCCACGGCTTTTTTGGCTGTAGGCCTGTTTTTGGGGCCGGTGGTTAATGGTGGTAAAGATCCTAAGTATCAGGTTTTAGGTGTCAATGTCCTGTTTGGTGCCCTGATTGTGGTGGTGGTGGGTACGCTGGTTGGCAATTTTCTTGCGATTAAACAGGTGATGCCTGAAAACCTCAACTTCTGGCTGGGTCACCAGGGGTACGAGTATCTGGATCTGGGGCGTATCTGGCAGCTGGCGCTTTTTATTGGTATCGTTTTCTGGCTGGGTTTAATGCTTCGGGTATTCTTGCCTGCCCTGAAACAGAAAGGCAGTGACAAGAACCTACTGGCTTTGCTGGTTAGCTCAACCATTGCGATCGGCCTGTTCTATGGCACGGGCCTGTTCTATGGTGAACGAACCAATATTTCAATCATGGAATATTGGCGCTGGTGGGTGGTGCATCTTTGGGTTGAAGGTATTTTCGAGGTCTTTGCCACAACCGCCCTGGCTTTTGTATTTTCCAGTATGGGGCTGGTTTCCAAGCGCATTGCCACCGCCTCCAGTCTGGCAGCGGCCTCGCTGTTTATGGTTGGCGGGGTACCGGGCACGTTCCACCACTTATACTTCTCGGGCACCACCACGCCTATCATGGCCATCGGTGCTGCATTCAGTGCGCTTGAAGTAGTGCCATTGATTCTGCTGGGTTATGAAGCCTGGGAACACTGGAGCCTGAAAGCCAAGGCACCATGGATGGAAAAAATGAAATGGCCGCTTATGTGCTTTGTGGCGGTTGCTTTCTGGAATATGGTGGGGGCCGGTATTTTCGGCTTCATGATTAACACACCCATTGCCTTGTTCTACCTGCAGGGCCTGAATACTACGGCGGTGCATGCGCATGCCGCATTGTTCGGGGTATATGGTTTCCTCGCGATAGGCTTCGTGTTGCTGGTATTACGCTATATCAGGCCGAACCTGGTGTTTAGTGACAAACTGATGGGTACGGGGTTCTGGTGGCTGAATATCGGTTTGTGCCTGATGATACTTACCAGTTTGCTACCAGTCGGTCTTTTCCAGTTTGAAGCCAGTGTGGCGGTGGGTATGTGGTATGCCCGTAGTGATACCTTCCTGCAACAGGGTTTTCTGGAAACGTTACGCTGGATCAGGACCATTGGTGACGTTGTCTTTATTGTTGGTGGATTTGCCGTGATCTGGCAGGTCATTATCGGGGTCTTCCATTCAGATAAAAGCCTGAGTCCGGGAGAGGCCTCCATCAGAACCACCGGTGTTCCTGTCCGGGATACAGGGCGTTAGCGTGGTTCATGGTTAAGTTGTAAAAATTACGGGCCAAAAGGCCCGTATTTTTATGGAAACTGAAGCGGGGAAATATTAAAACCAGGAAGTGGTGGATACCGGCTTTGCTTCAAGCAGGTTGATAAAACCGACAACCAGGCGATAGATGAACCAGACATAGCCCGCAATCCAGACAAGCCAGCCAATGAAAACAATCGATTGTCCTGGAGTTTGGGTGTGGGAAGCTAACCCATAGTCATTTAGTTTGCCAATCATTTTAACAGCATTTTTTTGGGTGAAATGGCGCTGCTTCGTGACTTCGCTTCTTTATTGATCAGGAACGCTTATTCAGTCAATATTTCTTTTTTTTTCAATTGCTTATAAAAGCTGTGCAAACTTATAAAAAAGTTATTCACAATGATTTCAACAAAATCAGTGAACAACATGCGACAATGAAAGTGCATATTTTTGTAAGGAGATATTGTCATGAAAGTATTACTTTTGATAATTCCCGACGGATATGACAAGGCAAAAGAGCCGGTAATGGCAGATATGGCTGTACTTGAGGCAATGACAAAGTATAACGA
>JAAYHN010000047.1 GCA_012735395.1 Alcaligenaceae bacterium
ATCAATTTTGCCACAAGCTCATTCGAAGACCCCACCTTGAACTTGCGCATATATGACGCCATCATACATATATAAAAGGAGCCAAATCATGCTCAATTCGATCAATTCACAAGCTACCACCAAGCGTGCTACTAATGTCTCATTGGCCGAAAACCTCATAGCTGAAGCTAAAGCACTTCATATTAATATTTCACAGGCCGCTGAAGCCGGGCTTGTGGAAGCTATCGCACGCAAGCGGACAGAATTTTGGCTGAAAGAAAACCAAGAGGCTATTGACAGTTCTAATGCTTTCGTTGAGCAACGTGGTTTGCCTTTAACAAAACACAACGCAAAGCACTTTTAGGCAGTACGAAAAACGTGCCAACAACCAGCATGCAGGTGGTACCGCCAATCACGAGTGCCCGGCCGGGTGACCACCAGCCAGCCAGTGCACCTGACTGCATGCCGCCCAGTGCCGGTCCCAGGTAGCTTTGTAAAAGCCACAAACCCGATACCCTGCCGCGCAAGGCATCGGGTGTATGCAACTGCAACAAGGCGCCACGTACAATATCGGATGCCGTATCTGCCATGCCACCAATCAACAGGCATGCCAGAACGGGCCAAACCCCCCATGGCAGGCCATTGCCCAGACCGCCTGCCGCCACACCCGTAAGGGCAATCGCAGCGCCCCATAATAAAGCACAGCCAATCACCAAGCGGCCTGGCCGGGCCAACTGACGGGTCCAGCCTGAAGTAACCGCCACCAGCAGTGCGCCACAGGCAGGGGCAGCATACAGATAACCCACCATTTGCGGCCCTGCCTGCAACACTTCCCTGGCCAGTTGGGGCAACAATGCATGAACGCTTGCAAACAGCATCATGACCAGATCAAGGCCCAGCAGACAGGCAATGATTTTATTGTGCCTTACATGCATCAGACCCTCTTTCCACTGCACGTGAAAGGCGGGTTTATGCGGCAGTTCTCCGGCTGCACCAGGCTCCGGGATCAGCACCTCTTTGGGCAGACGTGCCAGCAGCAGTGGCACCAGTGAAGCACCCACCAATGCCACCATAAAACAGGATGCCACCCCAGCCTTGGCCAGCAAGGCACCGGCTATCAGTGGGCCTGCCAGCCGGCTCAATTCCATGGTCAGGGCATTCAGGGCGCCTGCCGCTGCCAGCTGATGTGGTGCAACCAGGCGCGGCATGACCGCCATCAGGGCGGGCGCACTCAGCCCACTGGTCAGGCCACTTAACAGTGTTGCCAGATAAATTTCCATCAAACCCGGTTCAACCCGCAAACTGTTAATCAGCAGCAGAATAACCACCACGACATAACTGCCTCTGCCCCAGATCATGGTACGCCTGCGGTCAGCCCGGTCGGCAAGTGTTCCACCCCATATCAGTCCAATCAATGAGCCTGCCGCAAGGCTGATGCTGACCCCCGCCACGTGCAGGGAAGAACCACTGATTGCATAAACCTGCCAGGCAACAGCAACGGCCAGAATGGCAACAGACAGTAAGGAAACCGAACGGGCCAGATACAGGCTGCGAAATGCAGGGGAGTGAATCAGGGGATCCAGGTCCAGGGTAAAACGGGCCCAGCCCCACATGCTGCGTGATGACGGTTTACCCTGCCCTGCTTTTTCATTGGCGGAATCATTGACAGACTGGTTCACGAACCGGCCTCTTGCCCTTCAGTTTTGCTACTCGCCAGCTTTGCAGGCATTTTTTTCATCTGTGTTTCGTTCATGCCATGGCGCCAGTAGGCCACCACCAGTTGTTCTTTATTACCCAGCCCTACCGTATGACGCAGCCAGGCCCGTACGGATTGCGCGGTTGCAAATTCGGCCCCTACCCAGACAAAACGGCTGTCGTCGGCGGGGATATTGCAACTTTGAA
>JAAYHN010000048.1 GCA_012735395.1 Alcaligenaceae bacterium
AAAATGAAGCCAGAAAGAATAAGGCCCCACCTTAAAAAGATGGGGCCTTGAATTCTGGTGCCGGCTAAAGGAGTCGAACCCTCGACCTTCTGATTACAAATCAGCTGCTCTACCAACTGAGCTAAGCCGGCTAAGAAAAAAAGATTATATCCCTTTAATTCTTAAGTCGTCCAGTGTTATTTCATTTTCGTTGCAAAAAAACACCAAACCAACAAAACCACTTATTTAACAACTTTCAGCCAGGGTGCTTTTACCGGTGCCGGTGACCCGGGATCGGGATCATCGTCGTGATTATCTGAAGCCGGATCGGTTTGTGCGTCATCAGCCGGCACATACTCTTCTGTTTCAAACTGCATGCCTTCCTGGGTTTCACGGGCATAAATGGCCGAAACAGCGGCAACAGGTACAGATACCGTTCGGGCTACCCCGCCAAAACGGGCGCTGAACTCGATCCACTCATTTTCCATTGACAGCCTGCTGGTTGCCAGGGCACCGATATTAAGCGTGATATAGCCGTCACGCACAAATTCCTGTGGAACCTGGCAGTATTGATCGACCTTGACGACCAGATGTGGTGTATAACCGGAATCAGTGCACCATTCGTACAGGGCACGCAGCAAATAGGGCTTGGTTGAGACAGAAGACATGATATTAGCGTCGCATTACTTTTTCTGAGGGTGTCAGCGCTTCAATATAGGCAGGACGGGAGAAAATACGTTCTGCATATTTCATAAGTGGTGCCGCGCTTTTTGGCAATTCAATACCGTAATGGTCAAGACGCCACAATAAGGGAGCCATGGTCACATCCAGCATGGAGAATTCTTCGCCCAGCATGAAACGATTTTTAATAAGCAAGGGTGCGAGCTGGGACAAACGGTCACGAATGGTACGACGGGCTGTTTCAAGGCGTTTTTCATCTGCCCGCAAAGCACGGTCTTCAAGAACGCCAACCGACACAAACAGTTCTTTTTCAAAATTGTGCAGGAACAGGCGGGTACGGGCACGCATGACAGGATCAGCAGGCATTAACTGCGGGTGCGGAAAACGTTCGTCTATATATTCATTAATGATATTGGATTCGTAAAGAATCAGGTCACGTTCTACCAGGATAGGCACCTTGCCATAAGGGTTCATGACAGAAATGTCTTCTGGTTTGTTAAACAGATCAATATCACGTACCTCGAAATCCATCCCTTTTTCGTACAGGACAAAACGGCAGCGTTGTGAAAATGGACATGTTGTTCCAGAGTAAAGCACCATCATATTGTGCAGGCTCCCACTGAAGTAAATAAAGAAAGGTCAGTGCCCATAAAAAAGCACTGACCCAATGAAAAGAATTTTGGGCAGACTATCAATTGTACCTTAATTAAAGGGACTTTATAGCCGCCCACTGTACTGCTGCTTATTTTACATGCTTCCAGTAAGACTTGTTCAGGCGCCATGCAATGACGAAGAACACCGCCAGGAATAACAGAACCCAGGTACCCAGCTGTTTGCGGAACTGCTGGTCGGGTTCGGACATCCAGCCCAGGAACGCACTTAAATCAGCCATGTTGTTGCTAAATTCGACCTCTTTGGCGGAATCCAGATATTTCAGGTTATGCTCGATAGAGGCATGGCCTTTATAATCTGCCAATGGTTCATCGCTAACAACGGAACTGAAGCCATCGGAATCAACCACGGTTGTGGTTTTAAACCACTGAACCTGACCATCTTTTTCTACAGGATGCACCTCGACCGTTGTGAGCTCGGTAGGACCGGACTGCTCCCAGAAGACATGAGGCATACCTGCATTGGGGAAGACCAGGTTATTCCAGCCCAAGGGTGTGGTTACATCACGATAGAACGTGCGCAGATAGGTATAAATATAATCTGTACCCGGCTGCCCCAGGTTGGCAGCCTTGGCACGGGCCATGACTGACAAATCAGGAGGCGCAACACCCAGCCACAGCTTGGCATCTGCGGGACGCATGGCAACATGCATCAGGTCACCTACTTTATCACCGGTAAACAAAAGGTTTTCTTCAATTTCCTTTTGTGTCAAGCCCAGATCAGTCAGTTTGTTATAGCGCAGGGAAGATGCGCTATGACAGTTCAGACAGTAGTTGACGAACAGTTTTGCCCCATTCTGCAAAGCAGCCAGATCAGTAATGCGTTCGGGTGCGCGATCCCAAGCGTATCCTGCCGATGCTGACATGGCAGGACCTGATACTGCAAACATCAAAATTAACGCGCCTAAAAATTTCTTAATCATGTTCATTCCTGATTATGCATGAGGATGGAAAGTCACGCGATCAGGTACTGGTTTGAATGTACCCAAACGACTCCAGATTGGCATAAAGAAGAAAAATGCCAGGTAAATCACGGTACCAACCTGTGACATGATGTTCAGTACTGGTGAGGGTGACTGCGTACCGATGTAACCCAGGATCACGAAGTTAATCATGAAGATTACATACAGCAGCTTATGCCAGCCCGGACGATAACGGATGGATTTGACCTTGGATTGATCCAGCCATGGCAGGAAGCCCAGCATGACAACGGTACCACCCATAACCACGACACCCCAGAACTTTGCATCAAATACACGCAAAGCAACGGCAACACCGATCAGGACGACAGGCCAGACGATTTTCCAGATACCCTTCACATTTTTGCTTAGCAACAGGCCAACCGCGAAGATCAGTGCCATTGCAACCAGAGCCCATGTGAACTCATCGGTAGTGGCACGCAGCATTGAATAAAACGGCGTAAAGTACCAGACTGGTGCAATGTGCGGTGGTGTTTTAAATGGATCGGCAGGCAGGAAGTTATTGGCTTCAAGGAAGTAACCCCCCATTGTTGGCGCAAAGAACATGATTGCGGCAAAAATGAACAGGAACCCTGCAACACCCATGATATCGTGGACAGAGTAATAAGGATGGAATGGAATGCCGTCAAGCGGACGCCCATTGACATCTTTTTTCTCTTTGATTTCAATACCGTCGGGGTTGTTTGAACCCACTTCGTGCAGCGCAATGACGTGAGCCACGATCAGGCCGATCAGGACCAGCGGAATGGCAATCACGTGGAAAGCAAAGAAGCGGTTCAGGGTGGCGTCTGACACAACGAAGTCACCACGAATCCAGATTGACAGCTCGGGACCTACAAAAGGAATGGCGGCAAACAGGTTAACAATAACCTGGGCACCCCAGAATGACATTTGGCCCCATGGCAACAGATAACCAAAGAAGGCTTCGGCCATTAGACAGAGGAAAATGGCCACGCCAAAAATCCAGACCAGCTCACGTGGTTTACGGTAAGAACCGTAAAGCATGCCGCGCAGCATGTGCAGATAGACCACCACAAAGAACATGGACGCACCGGTTGAGTGCATATAGCGGATAATCCAGCCATAGGGCACCTCCCGCATGATGTACTCGACTGATGCAAAGGCAAGCTCGGCATCAGGCTTATAGTGCATGACCATAAAAATACCGGTCACGATCTGAATGACCAGCACAAGCAATGCCAGTGACCCAAAGAAATACCAGAAATTAAAATTCTTGGGCGCATAATATTCGGATAAATGCGCTTTCCATAGGGAGGTCAGCGGGAAACGCCGATCAACCCACCCTAACAACCCTGTCGTTTCGACAACTTTTTCGCTAGCCATGTAGAGGCTCCTTTTCTAACTTGGCAAGATACTATTTCAATGACCGCTGTAATTAGGCCGCTGACTCAAGACCCACCATAATATTATTATCATCAATGAAATAATACGGGGGAACTTCCAGATTATCTGGTGCAGGCTGGTTCTTGAAGACCCGCCCGGCCAAATCAAAAATAGAACCGTGGCATGGGCACAGAAAGCCGCCTTCCCAGTCGCTTGCCATGCCTTCAATCCCGCCAACGGCAAACCGGGGGGATGGAGAACAACCCAAGTGCGTACAGATACCGACACAAACCAGCCATTCGGGTTTGCGTGAACGCTCTGTGCTTTTTGCGAATTCCGGTGTAAACCCGGGACGATCTGAATTTGGATCGGCGAGGTGGTCGTTTTGGCCGGCAAGACCATCAATCATTGCCTGGGTACGACGCAAGATCCAGACTGGCTTGCCCTGCCATTCGACAGTAAGCATGGTACCTGGAGCAATCGAACTTAAATTGACTTCGACGGGTGCACCTGCCGCTTTGGCGCGATCTGACGGCGACATGGAGGCAACAAAAGGAACTGCTGTTGCGACACCGGCGACCCCACCTACCGCACAGGCAGTACCCAACCAAAAACGACGTGATGGATCGGGAGGAAGAACGGCGGGAGAGGCCGGCCCTTCATTGTCATGCTGTATTGAATCCTGACTCATTATCTATCCTTATTGATACTACTAAGGTACTAAAAAAAATTTACTCTAATTTATGTGTATAACGCTTCTTAACCGTTTATTATATACCGTGTCCGCTCGGGGACAGAGAAAAAAAGGATTTCTTATGAGCAAAGCTAAAGGTTTCATCAACGAATTTAAAGAATTTGCCGTTAAAGGCAATATGATTGATCTGGCGGTCGGTGTTATTATTGGCGCCGCTTTCGGTAAAATCATCGACTCCCTGGTAAAAGATGTCTTCATGCCCTTCATCAACTTCATTCTGGGTGGTTCCGTTGATTTCTCCAATAAATTCATAATCTTATCAAAGCCAGACAGCTACGCCGGGCCTGAAACCTACGATGAATTAAGCAAAGCGGGGGCCAATGTACTGGCTTACGGAAACTTCCTGACCATTTTGATTAATTTCATTCTTTTGGCATTTGTTGTTTTTTGTCTAGTTAAACTTATCAGCAAAGCACGGGCCAGTCTTGAAAAAGAAAAAGCAATCGAGGCCGCCGCCGCCCCCGACCCGGCAGACGTTGTCTTGCTCACTGAAATCCGTGACCTTCTGAAAAACAAAAACTGATTCAATTACCCCGAGTCAAACGAACAGTGCCCCGCAAAAGCAACGTTACAAGCGCTTTTGCGGGGCACCGTGTTTCTGGCCAGCCTATATGACCCATCAGGCTTAAGCCATTACAGGCGCACGAATTTCAGCGTTTGGCACCTGGCGGGCCTACATTTATACCGGATTGGGTATATCAACAAACAGGGCTTCTATGCCAAACCGGTCGATCAGGGCATTGCCCAAAGCCTGAATCCCGTAACGCTCTGTGGCATGATGCCCCGCCGAAATAAAAGCCGCTCCCGTTTCCTGGGCCAGATGAAAAACCTGTTCGGAAGCCTCGCCGGTAATATAGGCATCAGCACCCGCCTCTATTGCATCCTGAAACCAGCCCTGCGCGCCCCCCGTACACCAGGCCACTTTTTTGATCTTCTTGTTTTTGTCTCCAATTAACAACGGCTCTCTTTCCAGACGTTGCGAAATTAAGACACCCAGTTCTGTCAGGGTGAGCTCTCCCGATGCCACCGAACCCGTCCAGACCAGCCCTCCTTTGCCACACGTTTGCGGCAAGCCCTGCTCATCATAAAAAGGCTGCAAATCAAGCACTTTTGCCAATTGCGCATTATTTCCCCACTCTGGATGCGCATCCAGGGGCAAATGGTAGCCAATAACATTAATTTCATGCCGTATGGCAAGGGCCAGACGTTGATATTTCGTACCCACGATACGGACATCTTCATTTTTCCAGAACCAGCCATGATGCACAATAACCGCATCGGCTCGGTGTTCGATAGCCTTTTCAAGCAGTGCCTGTGATGCCGTCACCCCCAAAATTACTTTTTTTATTAAAGACTTCCCCTGCACCTGAAGCCCATTTGGTGCATAATCTTGATATAAATGTGGTTTCAGATTTTCATCGAGCCACTTTACCAGGTCTTGTGTAAAAATTTCACTCACTTTATTTTCCTTTATGCATCGCTATTGGTTAATTTTCTCTCAAACCGTAACTGTATTTCTGGCACTTCTGTTTACAGTTACCACACTTCGACCTGACTGGATTGATTTCCGCAAGCAGCAAAGCATTCCTTCGTCTGTACCAACGGCAACAGTCAAAATTGA
The DNA here is from genome assembly GCA_012735395.1 of Alcaligenaceae bacterium. GTDB lineage: Bacteria > Pseudomonadota > Gammaproteobacteria > Burkholderiales > Burkholderiaceae_B > Advenella. The sequence goes on from JAAYHN010000048.1 coordinate 6,031, forward strand.
ACCGGCACAACCTGCCCCTGTAAAAAAAGAACAGGAAGAGCCCAAGACAAAAGAAGCCAAAGAAACAAAAGAACCAGAAAAACTCATTACCATCATCACGTCATACTCGGGTGCGGTTAAGGTTGCCGCGCCTTCTGTGGTTAATATTTATACCAGTAAAAAAATAGATTCGCCCTTCAAGAATTTACCTGATGTGCCATCCCTGCGCCCGTTTATCCAAGAGCAGAATGAAAACCTGAAAAGGCTGAATGATACAACCAGCCTGGGTTCCGGGGTTATTGCCTCTGCCGAAGGTTATATCCTGACCAACTACCATGTCGTGGAAGCGGCAGACTCCATTGAAATTGCCCTTACCGATGGCAGGAAATCAAATGCACGTTTAATTGGTGCCGATCCGGACACCGATCTTGCCGTATTAAAAACCGATTTACCTGATCTGATTGCCATTCACCCCGATCAAAAACAGCAACTTAGTGTGGGCGATGTCGTTCTGGCCATTGGCAACCCCTATGGCGTAGGGCAAACCACCACTATGGGTATTATATCCGCCCTGGGACGAACCGGGCTCGGCATCAATACCTATGAAAATTTCATCCAGACCGATGCCGCCATTAACCCCGGCAACTCTGGTGGCGCACTGATTAACGTCAACGGTGACCTGATCGGTATCAATACCGCCATTTATTCCGAATCTGAAAACGGCGGTTCCCTGGGTATCGGTTTTGCCACTCCTGCCAATACCGCCCTTAAAATCATGCATGAAATTATTGAAACCGGTACGGTTTCACGTGGATGGCTGGGTATTGAACCACAGGATATTACACCTGATCTTGCCAAGGCCTTCAATCTGGATGACACCAGGGGCATTATTATTGCCTCACTGCTGCCAAACGGCCCGGCAGGACAGGCCGGCCTTATTGTTGGAGACATTTTATTGGACATGAACGATGTCAATATTATTGATACCGACCAGATGCTTAATGAAATAGCCCAAATCTCACCCAAGGAACCCGTTAAATTCAAGGTATTGCGTTCCGGCAAAACACAAGACGTAACGGTTATATTGGGCCAGCGCCCCAATACCTCATCCAAATAACAAAAATAACAAAAAGCACCAGGTCAATCTGGTGCTTTTCCCTGTATTTGGCTAAGCTTGGCCCAAAACAAAAGGGCATAGTTTACAGGCACTCCCGTAAGTTTACCCGGATTTTCAGTTATCGTTATTTTCGGCAACGGGTCGGGCCGGCTTGATGAAACGGGCAGCGAACAGCCCCAACTCAAACAACAGGCACAAAGGGATGGCCAGCAACAACTGGCTAAGCACATCGGGCGGCGTTACAACAGCGGCAATCACAAAGGCCCCGACAATCACATAACCCCGGGCCGCTTTCAGCTTTTCGACGGTCATCACGCCAGTACTTACCAGCACCAACACAACAATAGGTACCTCGAAAGTAATGCCAAACGCAATAAACATGGTCATTACAAAGCCAAGATAGGCCTCTATGTCGGGGGCAAAGTTGATCGATTCGGGAGAAACCAGCGAAATAAAATGAAAAACGGTATGAAAAACGATGAAATAACAGAACGCCATACCTGCTATAAATAACAGCGTACTGGAAATGACCAGGGGCATGGCCAAACGCTTCTCGTGCTGATACAGGCCCGGTGCAATGAAAGCCCATACCTGATACAGCACATACGGCAGGGAAAGCACAAAAGAAAACAGCAGGGTAACCTTTAAAGGCACCAGAAACGGGGTAATAACCCCGGTTGCAATCATTTTGTTGCCTGCCGGCAATGTTTGAATCATGGGCTGGGCAATAAAATCATAAATAGCCCCCGTACCGGGATAGATGCACAAAATGACAAAAACCCCCAATACGGCCACAACGGCACGAATCAGGCGAGAGCGCAGCTCTATTAAATGAGAGAAAAAAGACTCTTCTTTCTCGGTGTTATCGGGCGGTGTTGAGTTCTGCATTAGCTCGATATTCCTGAACCGGGTTTGTTCTCTGTTTTAGGGTTATCTGGCGTGGTTTCGGCCGTGACCTGCTGCCCCGGCAAACCTGGCGAATCATTTGACGCATTTGACAGGTTTTTTTTCACTTCTTCTTCGGCACTGACCAGTTCCTGCTTGAGCTGGTCGACAGGATTACGTAAAGACTGGGCGGTTTCCTCGAAGGAGGTTTTCATATCCTGGACAGAGGCCTGCATCTCATTTTTGATTTTGCTGATTTCCTGGATATCCACTTCACGCTGAATATCACTTTTAACATCATTCACGTAACGCTGCGCCCTGCCCAACAGATGACCTACAGTTCGGGCAACCTTTGGCAAGCGTTCGGGCCCGATAACAATAAGAGCAACCAGGCCGATGACAAACAGTTCACTAAAACTTAAACCAAACATAAATACGCTTTAAAGGAGTTTTACCCTTTACCCAAAAACCAGACAAAAGGAACAGACAGGATTATGAATCCGATTTTTCTTTTGCCTGAACATCAATTGTTTCTGTGCCAGCTTCTTTTTTTTGCGTGTTTTCACCCTCTTCGGCATTTGCATCATTCATGCCTTTTTTAAAGCCTTTTACGGCACCACCCAGATCTTCACCGATATTGCGAATTTTTTTTGTACCAAAAACCAGTGCAACAATAACCAGCACAATCAGCCAGTGCCAAATACTTAAACTGCCCATAACTTACTCCTAGAATGACTATTCCTGACTAGCTTTCATACTATATCAGGAACTGCCTGTTTATGTTCATACTAAATTGTGCCATAAAACACATAAAAATCAGGATTGATTCCTGCTTGCCTTTTCGACCAGCCCCGACAGGCCTTCCCGACGGGCCAGCTCGGCAAAGACATCTTCCGGCCGTAAATTATAGTAAGCCAATGCGACCAGACAATGAAACCACAGATCGGCCGTTTCAGAAATGATACGATCGTTTTGGCCGTCCTTGGCCGCCATGACCAACTCGGTTGCTTCCTCACCTATTTTTTTCAGAAAACTGTCGGGACCTTTAGCATATAGCCTGGCAACATAGGAAGCCGCAGGGTCACCGCCATTGGCTGGCAAACGTGTTTGCAACACATCGGCCAGGCGACCCAACACACTTGATAATTCTATATTCTGTTCGCTACTCATTTATACATCTGCTCCGGATTTTTCAGGACGGCGTCCGTCACTTCCCACCGGGCAGTATTGTCTGTCCCGTTCAATAAACGGAAAAAGCAGCTTTCCCTGCCAGTATGGCAGGCAACGCCCCCCGTTTGTTCAATTTTAAGAAGAATGACATCGGCATCACAATCCAGTCGAACTTCATGTACCTGCTGTGTATTGCCCGACTCTTCGCCTTTACGCCATAATTTTTGACGGGAACGTGACCAGTAAACCCCCTTACGGCTACTGACCGTTTCCTGCAGGGCTTCGCGATTCATCCAGGCCACCATCAGGATACGGCCGGTTTGCCAGTCTTGGGCAATGGCGGGAATTAAGCCGTTTTCGTCGAACCTGACGTCATCAAGCCAGCTCATGACACTTTCCTGACGTTAATTCCCTGTTCTGCCATAAACTGCTTGGCCTGGCCAATGGTGTATTCGCCATAATGGAAAATACTGGCGGCCAGCACGGCACTGGCGCCCCCCTTGGTTACACCATCACACAGATGCTGCAAATTACCCACACCACCCGACGCAATAACAGGTACTGAAACGGCATCGGAAACAGCCCGGGTCAATTCCAGGTCAAAGCCGGATTTGGTGCCATCGCGATCCATGCTGGTAAGCAAAAGTTCACCGGCACCATAACGGGCCATGCGTACCGCCCATTCAATGGCATCAATCCCGGTTGGTTTACGGCCGCCATGGGTAAAAACCTCCCAGCGGTCGGGTTCACCCGCAGCAGATACCTTACGGGCATCAATGGCCACCACAATGCATTGTGAGCCGTAATAATCGGACGCTTCCCTGACCAGTTCGGGATTGCTGACCGCCGCGCTGTTAATGGAGACCTTGTCGGCCCCGGCATTTAACAGGCGCTGGATATCGGTTACGGCACGTACGCCACCGCCCACGGTAAGTGGAATAAAGACCTGTGAAGCCACCTGCTCGATAATGGGCAGAATAAGGTCACGACCATCACTGGTGGCGGTAATATCCAGGAAAGTCAGCTCATCGGCACCCTGTTCATTGTAACGACGTGCGATTTCAACCGGGTCACCGGCATCACGCAACTCTACAAAATTCACGCCTTTAACAACCCGGCCGGCAGTGACATCAAGGCAGGGAATAATTCGCTTGGTAAGCGTGGCGTCCGGTTTGGCGTTTTCAGTCAATCTTCATCCCCTGCCAGTTCGTCAGCCAATTCCTGGGCTTCCTGAAAATCAAGGGTACCTTCATAAATGCTGCGCCCAAGAATAACACCTTCAATACCTTCGTCCTGAACGGCACACAGGGCTTCAATATCGCGTAAATCGGTAACACCACCGGATGCAATCACTGGTATTTTTACCGCCTGCGACAAGCGGACAGTCGCCTCGATGTTGACACCCGTTAACATGCCATCCCGGCCAATATCGGTATAAATGATGGACTCGACACCGTAATCTTCAAATTTCCGGCCAAGATCAATCACATCATGTTTGGTTAATTTGCTCCAGCCATCAGTAGCCACCTTGCCGTCTTTGGCATCCAGGCCCACGATGATGTGGCCGGAAAAGGCGCTGCAGGCATCTTGCAGGAAACCGGGGTCTTTGACGGCCGCCGTACCAATGATGACGTATTCGATACCCAGGTCCAAATAACGCTCTATGGTATCCAGATCACGGATACCACCGCCTATCTGTACCGGAATATCGTCTCCTACGGCTTTCAGGATAGCCTGGATGGCAGCTTCGTTTTTAGGTTTCCCCGCAATGGCCCCGTTCAGGTCAACCAGATGCAGGCGACGCGCGCCCTGATCGAGCCACTTCTGGGCCATTGCCTGCGGGTCTTGGGAAAAAACGGTGGCGTCCTGGAGGTCTCCCTGACGCAAGCGGACACATTGTCCGTCTTTTAAATCAATGGCTGGTATGAGCAGCATAACGATATAATAATAATAAGAGAAAAAGAAAAATCAATGACAAAACAAAACCTGTTTGCCATCCCCCGTAATAATTTATATGTAGAAAACCCCGGGCAGCCCCGGATATTTTCATTTTTACTTTCAGTCAGGCTTACAATCCAGCCACAAGCACCTTACCAGGTTTAACGCTACCGAATGGAGCTTGCTTTTGAGTACAACACTTTACCGTTTTAAGCCTGCAAACTGTATTTATAACGCATTTTTGGTTTTTAGTCCTGAATCTAAATGTCCCATTCAACAAAATTTCGATACAAGTGTAGCCCATGGTCTGCACTTTTCTCGGGGTGAAACTGGGCGGCAAAAATATTGTCCCTGGCAACGGCACAGGTAAACCGGACGCCGTACTCTGTTGTTCCGGCCGTTAAAGCGATGTCATCCGGTACCACGTAATAGCTGTGCACAAAATAAAAATAGGCGTTATCGGGAATACCGGCCCACAGCGGATGAGATTGGGTCTGTTTGACCTGGCTCCAGCCCATATGTGGCACTTTCAGCTTTTCGTAACCCTGGCTGGCCATTACAGGTGACTGCCCGGCATCGGGCATGGAGGCGTATTGCTCTCCCTGAAACCGTTTTACCGTACCCGGAAAAATACCCAGGCAAGACGCATTGCCCTCTTCACTGCGGTCAAACAGCATTTGCTCGCCAACACAAACGCCCAGCAAAGGTTTGCTGGCAGCCGCTTTCAGGACAGCGTCCTTTAAACCCGACTGTTCGAGATTGCGCATGCAGTCAGGCATGGCGCCCTGGCCGGGAAATACAATCCGGTCGGCGGCATTGATACCGCCAATATCTGAAGCCAGATAAACATGGGCATGCGGTGCTGCATGCTGCAAGGCCCGGGCAACCGAGTGCAGGTTGCCCATTCCATAATCCACTATCGCGATAGAAGGTGATTTCATTTAAGTATGAAGCCTGATGTTACAGAACGCCTTTGGTGGATGGAATAACCCCTTCACTGCGCGGGTCTTGTGTCAATGCCATACGCAGTGCACGGCCAAACGCCTTGAAAACGGTCTCAGCCTGGTGGTGCGCATTAAAACCGCGCAAGTTGTCGATATGCAGCGTAACCAGCGCGTGATTGACAAATCCCTGGAAAAACTCACGGGTCAGGTCAACATCAAATCGCCCGATATGGGCGCGGGTAAACGGGATATGATATTCCAGTCCGGGGCGACCGGAAAAATCAACCACCACGCGGGACAGGGCTTCATCAAGGGGCACATAGGCATGCCCATAACGCAGGATGCCTTTTTTATCGCCAACTGCCTTGGCAAAAGCCTGCCCCAAAGAAATACCGACATCTTCAACCGTGTGGTGATCATCGATATGCAAATCGCCATCACAGGTAATATCAATATCAATAAGGCCATGACGGACGATCTGGTCAATCATGTGATCAAGAAAAGGCACACCAGTATTAAGTGACTGTTTGCCGGTACCATCAAGATTGATGGCAACCTTGATTTTGGTTTCATTGGTATTACGGATTATTTCTGCTGTACGCATATCGGTCTCATTAACTCTTTAAATCTAAACGGTATTCTGCACTGCCGGCGTGAGCCTGCAAGCCCTCGCCATAAGCCAGTGTTGCCGCAATATTACCCAGGGTTTGCGCCCCTTCACGGGAAACCTGGATCAGGCTGGAACGCTTCTGGAAATCATAAACCCCCAGTGGCGAAGAAAAGCGCGCGGTTCGGGACGTTGGCAAAACATGGTTTGGCCCCGCACAATAATCCCCCAGGGACTCGGAACTGTAACGTCCCATAAAAATAGCGCCGGCGTGACGGATTTTTTCAGCCCATGCCGCTGCATTTTCGGTAGAAATTTCAAGGTGTTCGGGCGCGATATGATTGGCTATTTCACAAGCATGATCAAGGTCGCGAACCTTGATTAAAGCGCCACGGTTTGACAGGCTAGTGCGAATGATATCGGCTCGGGGCATGCCTGGCAGCTGACGCCCGATGGACTCATAAACCGCATCCAGATAGGCTTCATCGGGGCACAGCAAAATGGCCTGCGCCAATTCATCGTGCTCGGCCTGGGAGAACAGGTCCATGGCGATCCAGTCAGCGGGCGTGCTGCCGTCACAGATAATTAAAATTTCGCTGGGGCCCGCCACCATATCTATGCCAACCGTACCAAATACACGGCGTTTTGCCGCAGCTACGTAGGCATTGCCCGGCCCAACGATTTTATCTACCGGGGCAATGGATGGCGTACCATAGGCTAGGGCACCGACAGCCTGGGCACCACCAATAGCAATAACCCGGTCAACCCCGGCCACTGCCGCTGCTGCCAGCACAATGGCATTACGCGTACCACCCGGTGTTGGCGTAACCATAACCACTTCTGATACCCCTGCCACTTTGGCCGGGATCGCATTCATTAGCACGGAAGACGGATAGGCAGCCTTGCCACCCGGTACATACAGGCCAACCCGATCCATGGCGGTCACTTTCTGACCCAAAACCGTACCATCCGGTTCAGTGTATGTCCAGGAAACGGCTTTCTGCTTTTCATGATAGGAACGGACGCGGGCCGCCGCACTTTCAAGTGCATTGCGTTGTTCTGCAGGCAGGGCTTCCAGGGCAGCCAGACAGTCTGACAGCGGAATTTCCAGTTCTTCAACGGACCCCGCCTGTACCTGATCGAAACGCTGTGTATATTCAAGCACAGCCTGATCGCCACGTTGACGGACATCATGCAGAATACCGGTAACGGCCTGCTCGATTTGTTCATCCTGGGACGCATCAAAAGCCAACAGGGTTTTCAATTGCTGATCAAACCCGGTATCACTGGCATCCAGCCGATTAATTAGGGACATATATCACTCTTTGCAAAATAGTAAACCATTCACCCGTTTCAAGGTAAAAACCGTTTGGTACTTAAGCCTGTTCTTCCGTTGGGACTGATGCTTTTTCAAAAGCTTCCAATAACGGCCTCAGGCGGTCGGCACGGGTTTTAAGGGAAGCCGGATTAACAATCAGCCTGGAAGAAACCGGCATGACATCCTCAACCGGCACCAGGTTATTGGCACGCAGGGTGCCTCCTGTGGACACCACATCGACAATCGCATCGGCCAGGCCGACTAATGGTGCCAGCTCCATTGAGCCATACAGCTTGATGATATCAACATAGACCCCTTTCTTGGCAAAATGTTCCCGTGCGACATTCACATACTTGGTTGCCACACGTAAACGCGCGCCCTGCCTGACGGCGGCTTCGTAATCAAAACCTTCCCGAACCGCCACTGCCAGACGGCATTTGGCAATATTGAGATCAATGGGCTGATACAGGCCGCCACGCTGTTCCTGGCCGTATTCATACAGCACATCACGACCGGCAATCCCGAAATCGGCAGCCCCATACTGTACATAGGTGGGTACATCGGATGCCCGTACAATAAGCAAACGCAGATAAGGATCACTGGTTGGCAGAATCAGTTTGCGGGATGACTCGGGGCTTTCGGTCACGGAAATGCCCGCTGCACTTAGCAAGGGCATGGTTTCTTCAAAAATGCGCCCTTTTGAAAGCGCCATTGTCAGCATTACATTTTCTTCGTTTGGCATATTATCCACGTAGTCGTTCAATTTGTGCACCCAGGGCTTTCAATTTTACTTCCATCCGCTCGTAACCACGATCCAGATGATAGATCCGGTCGATAATGGTTTCACCGGTGGCCGCCAGGGCGGCAATCACCAGACTGGCCGAGGCCCGTAAATCGGTTGCCATAACTTTGGCACCAAATAATTGCTGCACGCCATTTACGACCGCAGTGTGGCCATCCAGCTCGATATCGGCCCCCATGCGGATCAACTCGGGTACGTGCATGTAACGGTTTTCAAAAATATTTTCGACAATAAAAGAAGTGCCATTGGCAATACTGTCCAATGCCATGATTTGCGCCTGCATATCGGTTGGAAAGCCGGGGTGCTCGAACGTTTTTATACCTACGGCACGCGGTCTTCCGTGCATGGAGGCACGAATCCAGTCACTTCCGGTTTCCAGCTGAAGGCCGGCTTCTGTCAGTTTGTCGAGTATCGCACCCATGGTATCCGGTGCCGCATTACGCAACGTAATCTCACCACCTGCGGCAGCTACCGCGCACAGAAAAGTACCCGCTTCTATGCGATCGGGTACGACGGTGTAATCGGTGCCGTGCAATTGCCCTACCCCGTTGATAACGATGCGGTCAGTGCCATGGCCACTGATACTGGCGCCCATGGAAATAAGCAATTCAGCCAAATCAACCACTTCAGGTTCACGCGCCGCGTTCTCCAGAACAGTAGTGCCATTAGCCAGAACCGCCGACATCAGAAACTGCTCGGTGCCCCCCACCGTTACCATATCGGTCCGGATGGAAGCGCCCTGCAATTTTTTCGCCTTGGCCACCACAAAGCCGTGTTCAACCCGGATATCGGCGCCCAACGCAGCCAGGCCCTTGATATGCTGGTCTACGGGACGCTGGCCAATCGCGCAACCGCCCGGCAAACTAACCCTTGCCTGGCCAAAACGCGCCAACAAAGGCCCCAGCACCAAAATGGAAGCACGCATGGTTTTCACCAGTTCGTAAGGTGCTTCGTAACTGCTGATTTCGTTAGCCTGCAGCTGCACCACACCGGGTTCCAGCCACTGTACCTTAACCCCCAACTGCCCCAGTACTTTCAATGTGGTATGAATATCGTTCAACGCCGGCACATTACGCAAAACAATGGGATCCGGCGTAAGCAGGGCGGCACATAAAATGGGCAGCGCCGCATTTTTTGCACCGGATATGCTTACTTCACCTGACAGCCGGTTACCTCCGACAATACGTAATTTATCCATTCACTTTGTACTCGTCAGGGGTTAATGTTTTCATGGACAGCGCATGAATTTCTTCTTTCATTTTATCGCCCAGGGCGGCATACACGATTTGATGACGGGCAATCAGGCGTTTTCCCTCGAAGGCGGAGCTGACAATGACCGCATGAAAATGGGACCCGTCGCCTTGCACCTCTATGTGGTCACAGGATAAATTGGAAGCAATATATTCACGAATCTGTTCAGGAGTAGGTAACATGTTATGTCCTAAGTTTGTAGCCGCTCGCCAGCAACTTTAATGCCAGCAATGAAATCAGTATGAAAAAAGAAAGTACCACCGCAAAACTGTGCCAGACGGAAACATCGGAAATGGCAAAAAAACCGAAGCGAAAGCCGTCTATCATGTAAAAAACGGGGTTCCAGTGTGAAACCGCCTGCCAGAACGGTGGCAAAGAATGAATGGAGTAAAACACCCCCGACAGGAAAGTAGCCGGCATAATCAGGAAATTCTGAAAAACGGCCAGTTGGTCGAATTTTTCGGACCAAAGCCCGGCAATCAGGCCCAGGCAGGAAAAAATGGCACAGGCCATAATGGCAAAAGCCAGTAACCATAAGGGCTGTACAGGCCATAGCGGCACAAACAGGAAGGCAACCAGCCATAGCCCCAGGCCCACACAAAGCCCGCGAATCACACCGGCAATGACATAAGCCCCAAAAATATCAAGATAAGATAATGGCGGCAACAATACAAAAACCAGGTTACCGGTTATACGGCTTTGGATCAGGGAAGAGGACGGGTTGGCAAATGCGTTTTGCAACATGCTCATCATCATGAGGCCCGGCACCAGAAAGGCAACATAAGACAGGGTTCCATATACCTGCACCCGCCCTTCAAGGATCTGGGCAAAAACCAGCAAATACAGTAACGCTGTCATGACAGGCGCGGCCACTGTTTGCAAGGCGACCTTCCAGAAGCGCAGCAATTCTTTGCGCAACAGGGTTGGGAAGCCGGAGCCGAACTGTACGTTTTCTTGCAGCTTGTTCATTACCCCACCTGCTCCATGCCTGTATGCATAATTTGCACGAAAGTTTCTTCCAGATCTTCACTGCCAAACTTGGCCATTAAAGCCTGGGTGGTATCCAGCGCAATCATTTTTCCTCTTTTAAGGAAGGCGATCCGGCCACACAAGGCCTCTGCCTCTTCAAGATAGTGTGTTGTTAATACAATGGTGTGCCCGTCTTTATTCAAGCGGGAAACGAAATCCCAGAGACTGCGGCGTAAATCGACATCGACCCCGGCGGTAGGCTCATCAAGCACAATCACCGGTGGCCGGTGCACCAGCGCCTGGGCAACCAGTACGCGGCGTTTCATGCCACCGGACAGCGCGCGCATATTGGTATCGGCTTTTTCGGCCAGGCCAAGGTTAAACAGGACCTCGTCGATCCAGTCATCGTTTCGGTGCAAGCCATAATAACCGGATTGGTTGCGCAGGGTTTCACGAACCGTAAAAAACGGGTCATATACCAGCTCCTGGGGCACAACGCCAAGCGAGCGACGGGCATTACGGTAGTCACTGACAACATCATAACCACACACGCTCGCCTTGCCTTTGGTCGCGTACGACAAACCGGCCAGGATGGAGATGAGCGAGGTTTTACCGGCCCCGTTGGGGCCCAGCAAACCAAAAAACTCACCCTGCTCGATAGTGAAGCTGACATCATCAAGTGCCTGGAAGCCGGAGCGCTCACTGGCAGAAGAAAACAACCTTTGCCTTAACGATAAGGAAGGGGCGTAAATCTTGGAAATATTTTCTAATTTAACGGCTGACATATGCAATAAATAAAAGGCTTGCTTCCACAGGAAACAAGCCTTTTATTATAGCCGTTTACAGCCTTACTTTCGCTGATTTAAGGTTTTTATCAAGCCATCAATACCATTTTGTGCAATCTGTGAAGAAAACTGGTTACGGTAATTCTGGATCAGCCAAATACCTTCCACGCTGAAATCGTAAACTTTCCAGCTGTCTCCTGCTTTTTCAAGACGATAATCGACGGCAACCGGGCCGGAATCAGCCACGATAGTAGAGCGAACCACGACATCATTGGCATTCGGATCGCCCCTGAAAGGCTGTAAATTAATCTTGGTATTGCTGGAAACCTGTTTAAACGCACCGCTATAGGTACGGACCAGAGTGCTTTTAAACGCCTCGACCAGACCGGATTTTTGGGCTGGCGTTGCAGTACGCCAAGGTTGCCCTGTGGCCAGACGGGTGGTTTTTTCAAAATTGAGATGCGGCATCAGCTTCTCGTTGACAATAGCATTAATTGCACTGATATTGCCACCACGTGCACTGTTGCTTTGCTTGACCGCATCCAGCGTACTATTGGCAATTTGCTCAACAAACTGGGTTGGGCTTACTGCCGCCTGGGCGGCTCCCGCCAGACCCGCTGATACCAAGGCGACAGCGGCAAAACGTTTTACAGACTCAAATAATGAGTGGAGTTGCATGATTTCTCCTGGAATTCTTTAAAAAATAAAACAACAAACAGAGATATGACCCTAATGTAAACCAGAACAAACACCAAATATATTAAGCAAATTAAGGATTTGTCAGAAAGCGTTAACACCGGGAAGAATTGAAACCAACTGAAAAACCTCCCGTACGCATAGAGAGGTTTTTCAATCGCTGGCAATTTTACACCTGGAACCGTTTATTCGCCCGGATCTTCATATTGAGGTACCGATGCATCGTAATCGTACTGTTCGGGATCATCGTACTGGGGCACGGCACCCTCGCTGGAGTAAGTGGCTTGCCCTTCCGGACGCAGCTTGCTTTCAAGTAAGGCCTTGCGGTTTTGCTTATAGGCATCACGCACGAAAGAGTATTTATCCAGGGCGATATCATCGGCCAGTTCATCTGCCGCAAGCAGATTGGCCCGGGTATTAACAACACTTACACCCGTAACGATATTACGGACAGGAACATCGTTAATCGCGCCCGGTGAGGTATAAGTAACAATACCACCTGCCGTATCACCCAGCAGCCCGACACCGTCACGGATAGAGCTGGAACCGAAGAACGGCAGCACAACATAAGGGCCGTTACCCAAGCCCCAAACACCCAGGGTCGTACCAAAGTCATTTGGAATTTTGTGGGCTCCGTTCATGGTGGCGACGTCGATACAGCCACCCACCCCCATGGTTGAGTTAAACAGGACCCGGCCAAAAGTATTGATTGAATCCAGTGCCCGCCCCTGCAACATACTGTTGACGGCAGACCAGACATCGCCAAAATTGCCAAAAATATTACGTACGCAAGTACGTACCGGATTGGGAACAACCGCTTCGTAGCCCTGTGCTACCGGCTTGAGCACCGCTTTATCAACCGCTTCGTTGAATTGGAACATGCTCCGGTTATAACTTTCCAAGGGATCTTCGGGGCTGGGATTGGGCACAGAGGCGCAACCGGCAACCAGAAACCCGGTACCCAGAACACCCAAGGCTTTTTTGAGAGTATTTTTATCAGACATATTTTTCTCTTATCAGTGGTTCTGCGTTACAGAATAATTTAACACAAAACCCCTGACAGCAAGACATAATTAATGGACGGTTTTTACTGGCCAGCCGCCGCTGAGCCTTCTTTTTCCGCACTTGAGAACAGGAACTTGCCAATCAGGTCTTCAAGTACCACGGCACCTTGTGTAAACATGACTTCAGAACCAGCGGAAAGATTGCTTTCTTCGGCCCCCGGCGTCAGGCCGATATACTGCTCTCCCAACAAACCCGCTGTCATAATAGATGCGGAAGTATCCAGGGGAAAAGTATAACGGGACTCCAGGTCCATGGAAACAACCGCCATGAACTCCCGGTTATCAAACGTTATTTTTTTGACACGGCCAACCACGACCCCATTGCTTTTAACCGCGGCACGCTCTTTAAGCGCCCCGATGTTGTCAAATTTGGCAGTAACGGAATAGGTAGGTTCAAAACTGAAGGAACTTAAATTTCCTGCCCTGAGGGCCAGAAAAACCAGGGCCAGAAAACCCAGCAATACAAATAACCCTACTAAAAAATCAGCTTTTTTACTCATTTTTACTCATCCTGATATCTGGCGTCGCTTTCATTCATGCCAGATATGCATATCAATCGTTGATCAAAACATTACTGCAGTCAGCAGGAAATCAAGCCCCAGAACGGCCAGGGAACTTCTCACGACGGTTCGGGTCGTTGCCCGGGATACGCCCTCGGGCGTTGCCTTGGCATACCAGCCTTCATAAAGGGCTATCAGCATAACGGCACAGCCAAACACCAGACACTTAACCAGGCCATTGCCCACATCACGGAACACATCGACGCCATTTTGCATTTGAGACCAGAAAGACCCGGCATCAACGCTAATCATGAGGACACCAACCACCCAGCCACCCATAATTCCCACAGCGGAAAAAATGGTTCCCAAAACCGGCATGGCGATAATCCCCCCCCACAAGCGGGGAGCCAGAATACGGCGCATTGGATTGATACCCATGACATCAATGGCAGCCAGCTGCTCGCCGGCCTTCATCAGGCCAATTTCGGCCGTAATGGAGGTGCCGGCACGACCCGCAAAAAGTAGGGCGGTCACAACCGGCCCCAATTCACGGATAAGGCTAAGCGCCACCAATAAACCCAGGGCTTCTTCGGAGCCGTACATGGACAGGGTGTTATACCCCTGCAGCCCCAGCACAAAACCAACAAACAGCCCCGACACGGCAATAATCAGCAGAGAATGGTTACCAATAAAATGGACCTGCTCTATGACCAGCCTGGGGCGCCGAAACACAATACCTGATTTAAATAGCATTTCCCAGGTAAATTTGCTGAAAACGCCCAGGCCACTAATGACATTAATGACAAACGCCCCCAGCGCACTAATACTGTTGAAAATCATAAACCCTCTTTGCGTTTTGATAACCAGCGGGTAAAGTCGGGTGACTCGGGGTATTCAAAAACCACCGGCCCCTTGGGCGCACCATGAAGAAATTGCCTGACATAAGGGTCTTCCGAGGCCCTTAACTCATTGGGCGTGCCGGCAACCAGCAATTTTCCCTGGCCCACCATATAAACGTAATCAACTATCTGGAATGATTCTTCTATATCATGGGTAATCAGGACCGATGCGCAGCCCAGACGGTCGCTCAGGTTGCGAATAAGCTGGGCCGTCATGCCCAGCGAAATAGGGTCAAGGCCGGCAAAAGGCTCGTCATAGAGAATAAGTTCGGGTTCCAGCACAATTGAGCGGGCCAGTGCCACGCGCCGGGCCATACCGCCTGAAATTTCAGAAACCTTAAGATGCGCTGCGGCTTTAAGGCCAACCGCATCCAGCTTATCCAGTACCTTTTCAAGAATGAGCGACTCACTGTCACTGGTTAACTCACGTAACGGAAATGCCACGTTTTCAAAGACATTCAGGTCGGTAAACAGGGCGCCCTGCTGAAACAGCACGCCCATGCGCTGCCTGATAGTACGCAAATCATTGGCAGTTACCTGGGCCAGGTCACTGCCAAACGCCGTGACCACACCCTTTTGCGCAACCAGTTGACCTGTGGCAGCCCGCAATAACGTTGTTTTGCCTGAACCCGAACCGCCGATCAAGGCAACAACCTGACCTTTGTTGACCTGTAAATTCAAATCACCAAGGATCGTTCGCTCTCCGTAGCCCAATGAAACGTCGGAAAAACGCAGAATGACCTCTGGCTGGGAAAGATGATCGTTCAACAAAATACCCTTAAGCGTTCAAAAGGAACTATTGTAACTGATCAAATTCCCGTTCACCGTGGCAAGACCGTTTCCCCCATCAGATACTCATCTACCGCACGGGCACATTGACGGCCCTCACGGATGGCCCACACCACCAGGGACTGGCCCCGGCGCATATCGCCCGCAGCAAAAACCTTGCTGATATTGGTACGGTAATCTTCCGTGTTGGCACGGATATTGCCGCGCGCGTCCCTGTCAAGACCAAACGCATCCAGAACCGGAGCCACCGGTGAAACAAACCCCATTGCCAGCAACACCAGGTCGGCCTGCAATTCAAACTCGGAATCTTTCAATTCGGTCATTTTCATCTGCCCGGTTGCCTCATCACGCACCCACTCAACCCGGGTCCCCACCAGTTTTTCCAGCTTGCCTTTTTCCCCCTGAAACGATTTGGTGGTAATAGACCAGTCACGTGTGCAACCCTCGGCGTGAGAAGAAGAGGTGCGCAATTTTGCCGGCCAATAAGGCCAGGTCAATTCTTTATCTTCCTGCTCTGGCAGTTTGGACATCAATTCAATCTGGGTGACCGAAGCGGCCCCCTGGCGATTACTGGTACCTACACAGTCAGACCCCGTATCACCGCCACCTATCACAATAACGTGCTTGCCCTTGGCCAGCGTTTGGCCATTCAAACGATCGCCTGCATTCACCTTGTTTTGCTGGCGCAGGAAATCCATCGCAAAATGAACCCCCTCCAGCTCTCTTCCCGGCACCGGCAAGTCACGGGGCGCCTCGGCACCACCAGCCATAACAATGGCATCAAACTCTTTTTGCAAAGCCTGGGGCGTAATAATCGTCAAGCCGTCTTCCACTTTATCAGTGGCGGCACCAATATAAGTGGAAGGGCAGAACTCCACGCCTTCCGCTTCCATTTGGGTCATGCGGCGGTCAATCAGGCTTTTGTCCAGCTTGAAATCAGGAATGCCATAACGCAACAGCCCGCCGATCCGGTTGCTTTTCTCAAACACCCGCACGCTGTGGCCGGCCCGGGCCAGTTGCTGGGCCGCTGCCAGGCCGGCTGGCCCGGAACCCACCACCGCCACTTTTTTGCCTGTTTTTTTCTTGGGTGGCAAAGGCACCACCCACCCTTTGCCCCATCCTTTATCAATAATGGCATGTTCAATCGATTTGATACCCACCGCATCATTATTGATATTCAATGTACAGGCCGCTTCACAGGGTGCCGGGCAAACCCGCCCGGTAAACTCCGGAAAATTATTGGTGGAATGCAATACGGCCAGTGCCTGTTTCCATTCCTGCCGGTAAACCAGGTCATTCCAGTCCGGAATAATATTATTCACCGGACAGCCATTGGTACAGAACGGGATGCCACAATCCATGCAACGCGCCCCCTGTTGTTGCGCCTGCTTGTCGTCAAGTGCCAGTACAAACTCTTTATAGTGTTTCAAACGAGACGCAGGGGCTTCATAGGCCTCATTAAGTCTTTCAAATTCCAGAAATCCTGTTGTTTTTCCCATGATCATTCCTTAAGCTGCTTTTTGGCTGGCTTGCTCTGATTGCCATATTTCTGACAAGGCCCTGCGATATTCGGCGGGCATAACCTTGACGAACTGTTTTCGTGATTTTTCCCAGTCACTAAGCAGATCACGCGCCCGGAAACTGCCGGTCAGGCGAAAATGCTGTTCGACCAGATGCCGTAAAATGGTTTCATCGGTTTCCCGTACGCCACCACGCTTGCCGGTATGCCAGATTTCAATCTGGCCGGCCTTTTCCTGTTCTGCATGTGGCACCACGCTTTCCAGCTCAACCATACTCAGGTTGCAGCGATCCTTGAATGTTCCTTCGGGATCCCACACATAGGCCACGCCACCGGACATACCCGCCGCAAAGTTACGGCCAGTTTCCCCCAGCACCACCACCGTTCCACCGGTCATATATTCACAGCCATGGTCACCGGTTCCCTCAACCACTGTCGCTGCCCCTGAATTACGGACGGCAAAACGCTCGCCCGCCACCCCGTTGAAATAGGCCTCACCCCCCAGGGCACCATACAAGACGGTATTTCCCACGATAATATGATCGGGGCCATAGCCACGGAAATCATTGGGTGAGCGTACCGAAACCCGTCCGCCGGACAATCCTTTGCCAACATAGTCATTACCTTCACCAACCAGCTCAAAAGAAATGCCATGCGCCAGGAAGGCCGCAAAACTTTGCCCTGCCACCCCATTGAACTGGATATGAATACTGTCGTCTGGCAAACCTTCATGGCCATATTTTTTGGCCACCACACCGGACAGCATGGAACCGACCGTGCGGTTGCGGTTACGCACCGGCACGATGAATGACACTTTTTCACCTTTTTCAATCGCCGCCCTGCTGCGTTCAATCAACTGTTGATCGAGTGCTTTTTCCAGGTCATGATCCTGTTCTTCGGTGTGACTTCTGCCCGTTTCAACCTGCGGCTGGTAAAACACCCGGGAAAAATCAAGGCCCCTGGCTTTCCAGTGCTCTATCCCTGCCCGCGTATCCAGCAAGTCAACCCGGCCAACCAGTTCTTCAAAGCGGCGGATGCCCAGCTGCGCCATAATTTCACGCACTTCTTCAGCCACGAAAAAGAAATAATTGACCACATGCTCGGGCTTGCCCTGAAACTTCTGCCGCAAAACCGGATCTTGGGTTGCCACCCCTACCGGACAGGTATTAAGGTGGCATTTACGCATCATGATGCAGCCTTCAACCACCAGGGGCGCCGTGGCAAAGCCGAATTCATCGGCCCCCAGCAAGGCACCAATCACCACGTCACGGCCGGTTTTCATTTGCCCGTCTGCCTGGACCCGGACCCGGCTGCGCAACTTGTTCAGTACCAGGGTTTGCTGGGTTTCAGACAGCCCCAGCTCCCAGGGCGTACCGGCATGTTTAATGGATGACACCGGCGACGCCCCGGTGCCGCCATCATGGCCGGCAATCACGATATGGTCGGACTTGGCCTTGGCCACACCGGCAGCCACCGTACCCACGCCCACTTCGGACACCAGCTTGGTGGAAATGGAAGCGGCAGGATTGACGTTTTTCAGGTCATGAATCAACTGAGCCAGATCTTCGATTGAATAAATATCATGATGTGGCGGTGGGGAAATCAGCCCCACCCCCGGAACGGAATAACGCAGTTTGGCAATATATTCCGATACCTTGTGTCCAGGCAGCTGCCCGCCTTCACCGGGTTTTGCCCCCTGTGCCATTTTGATCTGGATCTGGTCGGCACTACTTAAGTATTCGGCACTCACGCCAAAACGGCCCGATGCCACCTGTTTGATTTTGGAGCGCAGGGAGTCTCCTTTGGCTAATGGCACCTGGGCCACCACACGATCGGAACCCAGCACGGAAGCCAGGGTATCCCCCTCTTTGATATTGCTTGCGCCATTTTGCATCTCGGCACGGTAGCGCAATTCATCTTCGCCGCCTTCACCCGTATTGGATTTGCCGCCAATCCGGTTCATGGCGACCGCCAGAACGGCATGAGCCTCGGTTGAAATAGAGCCCAGGGACATGGCACCGGTCGCAAAGCGCTTGACGATTTCCCTGGCCGGTTCCACCTCTTCCAGTGGAATCGCTTTCAGCGGATCTACTTTGAACTCAAACAAACCACGGAATGTCATGTGCCGGCGTGACTGGTCATTGATTTGCTGGGCATACTCTTTATACGTACGGTAATTATTGGCCCGTGTTGCATGCTGCAGTTTGGCTATGGAGTCGGGTGTCCACATATGCTCTTCACCACGGATCCGGAAAGCATAATCCCCCCCGGCATCAAGTGAATCGGCCAGCACCGGATCATTACTGAAAGCCTGTTTATGAAGACGGAAAGCTTCTTCCGCCACTTCAAAAATGCCAATACCTTCAATGTTGCTTGGCGTGCCGGTAAAGTACTTGCGGATCAAGGCGGTTTTCAGGCCAACCGCCTCAAAAATTTGCGCCCCGGTATAAGACATATAGGTTGAAATGCCCATTTTGGACATGACTTTATTCAGTCCTTTGCCCACCGCCTTAATATAGTTTTTTACCGCCTTGCCAGAGTCATCCATGCCTGCCAGGGTTTCCATCGCCAGATACGGATACACCGCTTCGGCACCATAGCCCCCCAACAGGGCAAAGTGATGGACTTCACGCACAGAACCGGTTTCAACCACCAGGCCGGTATTGGTGCGCAGGCCGGAACGGATAAGATGCTGATGTATTGCCGAGGTGGCCAGCAAAGCCGGAATGGCCACATGCTCGCTATCCACCTTGCGGTCTGAAACAATCAGGATATTAAAGCCGCTTTGCACCGCATCAACGGCGCTGGCGCACAAGGCGGCCACACAGGCCTCAATGCCCTCGGTTCCCCAGCTGACCGGATAGGTAATATCCAGCTCATAGCTACGGAACTTGTTATCGGTATAGCGCTCGATTTCACGCAGGCGGGACATGCCAATGCTGTCCAATACCGGCTGGGAAACCTCAATCCGCTGCGGTGGATTCACATTATTGATATCCAGCAAATTGGGTTTGGGGCCAATGAAAGAAACCAGCGACATCACCAGCTGTTCACGAATCGGGTCAATGGGTGGATTGGTAACCTGTGCAAACAGCTGGCGGAAATAATTGTAGAAAGACTTCGGCCTGCCCGACAAGACCGCCAAGGGCGCATCATTACCCATGGAGCCAATGGCTTCCTCACCATTTTTACCCATTGGCTCAAGAATGAACTTGATATCTTCCTGGGTCCAGCCAAAAGCCTGCTGACGATCCAGCAAAGACGCATGGCTCATGTAATTGGCGGCATGCACGGTATCACTGGTGGGCAGGTCATCAAGGCGTACCCGCAAGCGCTCAATCCACTGGCGATAGGGGCGGTTATTGGCCAACTGGGATTTGATTTCCTCATCGCCAATAATACGACCCTGTTCAAGGTCAATCAGCAGCATTTTACCGGGCTGCAAACGCCATTTTTTCACAATCCGGTGCTCGGGTACGGTCAGGGTGCCTGCTTCTGAAGCCAGAATGACCATATTGTCATCGGTAATCAGGTAGCGGGCCGGACGCAGACCGTTACGGTCAAGGGTGGCGCCAATCTGACGACCATCAGTGAAGGCTACCGCCGCCGGACCGTCCCACGGCTCCATTTTGGCTGCGTTATATTCATAAAAGGCGCGGCGGTTGGCATCCATATCCGTGTGCTGCTCCCAGGCTTCGGGAATCATCATCATCATGGCATGCGCCAGCGAATAACCGGAAGTGACCAGCAACTCGAGGCAGTTATCAAACGTTGCCGTATCCGATTGCCCTTCATACACGATCGGGTACAGTTTTGGCAGATCACTGCCCAGAACGGCAGACTCCATCATGCCTTCACGGGCACGCAACCAGTTAAAGTTGCCTTTGACCGTATTGATTTCACCATTATGCGCAATCATGCGGTAAGGATGTGCCAGCGGCCAGGCGGGGAAAGTATTGGTTGAGAAACGCTGATGCACCAGTGCCAGGGCGGAAACGGTACGGGTATCGGCCAGGTCACGGTAATAGCTGCCTACCTGATTGGCCAGCAAGAGCCCTTTGTAAACCACTGTCCTGACGGAAGCGGAAGGCACAAA
>JAAYHN010000049.1 GCA_012735395.1 Alcaligenaceae bacterium
AATTGCGTGCCCCTCAGGGGTACGTGCCGATTCTAAGTATTATCAGGCCTAAAGGAACTAATCAACAAGTTAAGCACCTAATTCTTTCAGACGGCCTTTCTTCAATCTCTGTTTTTGTACAACAAGTGACAGAGGCGGAAAAAACGTTGCAGGCTCATGGTGCAGTGCAAGTGGGCTCTCTTAATGTTTTTCGCCAGCGGGTAGACAACTACTGGGTAACCGTCATTGGCGCAGTGCCCATGAATACCCTTGAAGAAATGGCAGTGTCGGCTAAATTTATTCCACCCGTATCATCCAAATTGAATTAGGAAAGGGATTTACATGAAAAAAATATTGCATAATAAATTAAAACGCAGCGTGTTGTATACCGTGATTGGATTAAGTGCTGCTTATGCCGGGCTTTCTTATGTCGGTGGTGATGTTGCCCAGGCCCAGCCTGCACAAAATGAAACAATTTCAGTAAGTATGGCTGGATTGCCCGATTTCACGGGTATTGTCGCTGAAACAGAAAACGCCGTGGTTAATATCCGTACCATGGAAACCTTATCAACCCGTGCCCGTGGCGGTTTCGATCCCAACGGAGACCCTTCCGAGTTGTTCCGGTTTTTCTTCGGTCCCGACTTTATGCCACCACGTGCCACACCGCAACCGCGTCAGCGTGGTAATAATCAGCCTGAAAGAACCGTACCACGTGGCGTGGGATCGGGTTTTGTTATTTCAGATGATGGTTACATCATTACCAACAACCATGTTATTTCCGGTGCCTCAAAAATTCTGGTTACCCTTAACAGTGGCAAAGAATACACCGCCAAGGTCATTGGTTCAGATCAACGTACCGATATTGCCCTGATCAAGATTGAAAATGATGAAAAATTGCCAACCCTTAAAATTGGCGATTCCAATACCCTGAAAAAAGGTCAGTGGGTACTGGCTATCGGCTCTCCATTTGGACTTGATTCTACAGTTACGTCAGGTATTATCAGTGCCATTAACCGGGATACCGGCGAGTACCTGCCTTTTATTCAGACTGACGTGGCGGTGAATCCGGGCAACTCGGGCGGACCGCTTATTAATTTGAATGGTGAAGTGGTTGGTGTGAATTCGCAAATCGTTTCCCAAAGTGGCGGTTTTATGGGCATCTCCCTGTCTATTCCCATTGATGAAGCCATGCAGGTTGTAAACCAGCTTAAGGAAACTGGCAAGGTTACCCGTGGCCGCATTGGTGTGCAAATTGGTGCGGTAGCCGATGAAGTCGCTAAGGCATTGGGGCTTGAAGATGATTCAGGTGCACTGGTTAGTAACGTAGAGCAGGGTGGGCCGGCTGATAAGGCGGGTATTATGGCGGGTGACGTTATTATTGGCTTCAATGGTTCAGAGGTCAAGAAGTGGTCAGACCTTCCACGTATTGTGGGCCAGACAAAACCCGATACCGAATCAAATATCGAAGTATGGCGCCGTGGCAAGAAACAAACCTTGAAAATCACCGTGGGTGAAGTGCCTTCCAATCCGGCTGATGAAGTAGTCGCCAGCCAGGAAGAGACAGAAAAACCCGTCAAGGCTGATCGTCTGGGGCTGGTTGTGGGTAATGTATCCCAGGAAACCATGACCCGGTTGCGCATCAAGGGGGGTGTCCAGATTACCGAGGTTGATGGTCCCGGACAGGCTGCCGGCTTGCGTACCGATGATATTATTCTGGCCGTCAACAACCAGGATATCAATGACGTCAAGCAGTTTGAAGAGATAGTTGGCAAGCTACCCAAAGACAAAGCGGCCGCTTTGTTAATCCGTCGTGAAAATTTAACCCAGTGGGTGCCTGTAACGCCGTCAAAATAAGGCTACAATACGACATACGCTAAAAGGGCGCATAGCGCCCTTTTTTTATGAGTCCAATACAAAAA
>JAAYHN010000050.1 GCA_012735395.1 Alcaligenaceae bacterium
ATTTCCGAAAATTGGGGAATTTTCGATAATTATTTGGATTATAGGAGTTGGATATCATGGATTTGGGTTTTCAAATATTAGATGACAGTAATAATAGCGGCACCGTTATCAAGGTTATTGGTGTAGGCGGGGCCGGGGGCAATGCCGTACGGCACATGATGCGTTCAGGAATCAAGGGTGTAGATTTCATCTGCGCCAACACGGATATCCAGGCGCTTAATGCGACCGAGGCACCCGTGCAAATTCGTCTGGGCAATTCCGGTTTAGGTGCGGGTGCCAAACCAGAACAAGGTCGTGCGGCGGCCGAACTTGCCCGTGAAGAAATCAGGGCTGCCTTAAATGGTGCAAATATGGTGTTTATCACGGCCGGTATGGGGGGGGGTACCGGGACCGGTGCCGGTCCTGTCGTTGCTGAAGTGGCCAAAGAGCTGGGTATTCTTACCGTTGGCGTGGTAACCAAGCCTTTTTCTTTTGAAGGTACCCGTCGCATGAAGTCGGCAGAAGAAGGGATTGTCGAGCTCGCCAAGCACGTGCACTCCCTGATTGTGGTTTTAAACGAAAAGCTTTATGAGTTGATGGGTGAAGATGCGACCCAGGATGACTGCTTCAAGGAAGCTGATAACGTCTTGTACAATGCTTGCGCAGGTATTGCGGAAATCATTAACGTTCATGGCGATATTAACGTCGACTTCGAAGACGTGAAAACAGTGATGGGCGAATACGGTCAGGCCATGATGGGTACAGCGGTTGCCAGTGGACAGGATCGCGCCCGTTTGGCTGCTGAACAGGCAATTGCCTGCCCGCTCCTTGAGGGTGTTGACCTGAATGGTGCGCGCGGTATCCTGGTTAATGTCACTGCCAGCCGTTCCCTGAAAATGACGGAAACCAAGCTGATCAATGAAATTATCAGCAGCTATGCTTCCAAAGACGCTCATTTCATTTTTGGTAGTGCCTTTGATGAATCCATGGGTGATGATTTGCGTGTTACCGTGGTAGCCACAGGCTTGGGACGCAAACAGCCTGAATTGGTGCATAATGTGACTCAGAATGTACGTACCGGCACTGATGACCTGGTGCTGAACCTGAATGCGGGCGATAGTCAGCCTGAAGCATTTAATCTGGATACACCACCGGTATTTCGTAATCCCCGTGCCCGTAGCCAAGCGGCTTCCGACCAGGTAAGGGCGCTGGAAACCTCGGGTATGGAGCGTTACGATATTCCCGCCTTTTTACGTAAACAGGCAGATTAATAAAAAAATCAGTACCAACTCCTGCCGGAAATCAGTCTCATGGTTTCCGGCAATTAAAAGAAACGGTTTCCCCAAGCCGTTTCTTTTTTGTCTTTAATTGAAACACTTTTTAGTCAAATCAATAACTTGGCACCCCGTTTCAAGGTAAAATGGCTGTTTATAAAAGGCAAATTTTGGCCTTGTTGCGACATTACACTTATGCTCAGACAAAGAACGATTCAGAATTTAGTTAAAACCACGGGTGTCGGCGTTCACTCCGGAGAACGTGTGGAAATTGTCCTGCGTCCTGCAGAGGCAAATACCGGTATTGTTTTCCATCGTATTGATACCCCCGAAGTTGTTGACTTTCCCGCCCTGGCAGACAAAGTAGGCGATACCCGCATGGCTTCGGTCTTGCAAAATGGCCATGTCCGTATCTCTACCGTAGAACATTTAATGTCTGCCCTGGCCGGTTTGGGTATCGATAACATTCACATAGACCTGAATGCCGAAGAAGTGCCCATTATGGATGGCAGCGCGGGTACTTTCGTTTATTTGCTGCGCTCTGCGGGTATCGTTGAACAAAATGCGCCCAAACGTTTTCTTAAAGTATTGAAAACAGTGGAAGTTAGCGAAGGCGAGGGTGAAAATGCCAAATGGGCCCGTCTTGAGCCTTATGAAGGTTTTTCCCTGGCGTTTTCAATTAATTTCCAGCATCCGGCCATCGACTCAACCGCCAGTTTTGCCGAAGTAGACTTCGCTCGCGACTCTTACACTAAAGAAATCGCCCGCGCCCGTACATTTGGTTTTGCCAGCGATGTGGAAGCCATGCGTTCCATGGGCCTGGCCCGTGGTGGTAGCCTTGATAACGCCATTGTGATGGATGATTACCGTATTCTTAATAGCGATGGCCTGCGTTACGATGACGAATTCGTCAAGCATAAAATCCTTGATGCCATTGGTGACCTTTATCTGATTGGCAAGCCTTTGTTGGCCCGATACGTGGCGTGTAAATCGGGGCATGGCCTTAATAACAAGCTGTGCCGCGCTTTGCTGGCCCAGGAAGATGCCTGGGAAATTGTTACTTATGATTCACAGG
>JAAYHN010000051.1 GCA_012735395.1 Alcaligenaceae bacterium
AAAGACCTTGGGCAGGACGGGAATATCGTTGAGTATTTCCAGTACTTCGCCAATGACAAATTGACTCCACACTTTAGTGAAGATTTTGCTGAGGTCACCTTTACGCTGGAGCGGGGTGATGACAAAAGCAAGGAGCCGCTGAAAATATCTAAAGGCGAAGAAAGTAACTTTATCTGGAGTGTCTTCTATACGCTGTTGGATCAGGTGATCGAAGTGCTCAACGTTGCAGAGCCAAGCGACCGGGAAACCGATCAGTTCGACCAACTCGAATACATCTTCATCGACGACCCGGTCAGCTCACTCGATGACAACCATCTCATTCAGCTGGCCGTTGATCTGGCTGAAACCATTAAGCTCAACGATTCAGAGATCAAGTTCATCATAACCACGCACAACCCGCTGTTCTTCAACATCTTATGTAATGAATTTCAAAGCGATGACAGAAGGTACATCGGTGAACGACGGATCAACTGGAAAAGCAGGTGGTTCAACAAATATCGTCTCGAAAAGAGCGCTGATGGAACCAACCAGCTGATTCCACACCCCAACGACGCTCCATTTTCGTACCATCTGCGCTTGATGCGCATACTCCAAGAAGCTGCGGAAACAGGGCTGGTAGAGAAGTATCATTTCAGCTTCTTGCGTAATATTTTTGAAAAAGCAGCCACCTTTCTCGGCTATAAGCGCTGGGAAATGCTGCTCCCCGAGACAGGTCCTGGCAGGCCGAACGCTTACCTCAAACGGATTCTTAATTTTTCGAGCCATTCAAAACACTCAGCTGAGGAAATTGCGGAACCAGGTCCTCAAGACGCCGCAATGCTTCTATTTCTAATCAATCACCTTGTTGCAAAGTGTGGTTTTGAGCAAAGTGAGAGTTGGGGTGGTTGATTACACCAAGCCCATCACCGAGTCGAGGGTTGCATTATGGAAAATCACCTATGCCTAATCTAAGCCTACAAGATCAAACCACAGAGTTTTTGCTCTACACCGCGCCCAATGGCGACATAAAAGTAGAGGTGTTGCTTAACAATGAAACCATTTGGTTGACTCAGGAACGCATGGCTGAGCTGTTTGGTGTGCAGCGCCCGGCTATCACCAAGCACTTGAAGAATATTTTTGAGAGCGGTGAGTTAGACGAAAAACTGGTATGTTCCGTTTTGGAACATACCACTGAACATGGCGCGATAGCAGGCAAAACTCAAACCCAAAAGGTGAAGTACTACAACCTTGATGCAGTGATTTCAGTGGGTTATCGGGTGAATTCCACGCAGGCCACCCAGTTTCGCATTTGGGCAACCCGGCTGATTAAAGAATACATTATTAAGGGTTTTGCCATGGACGATGAGCGGCTGAAAAATGGCCGTTATTTTGGCAAGGACTATTTCCGGGAATTGCTGGAGCGGGTGCGCTCGATACGCGCTAGCGAGCGTCGTGTTTACCAACAAATTACCGATATTTTTGCCGAATGCAGTATTGATTACGACCCTAAATCGAAAACCACCCAGCAGTTTTATGCCCATGTGCAGGATAAGTTTCACTTTGCGATTACCGGCCATACCGCTTCGGAAATTATTTCGCTTAAAGCCGATGCCAACCAACCGTTAATGGGCATGACCACTTATAAAAATGCGCCCGATGGCCGGGTATTGAAGTCGGATACGACGGTTGCGAAAAACTACCTCAGTGAAAATGACATCAAAAAACTGGAACGTGCCGTGTCGGCTTTTTTTGACTATATCGAAGGCATTATCGAGCGGCGTAATACCTTTACGATGGAAAGCTTTGCCCAAAGCGTAAACAAGTTTCTTGAGTTTAACGAGTACAAGATTTTAGAGGGTTACGGCAAAGTTTCTCGTGAGCTTGCAAACAAAAAAGCCTATGCCGAATATGAAAAATTCAATAAACAGCAACGCATTGAGTCGGATTTTGACCGTGAAATAAAAAAACGCTTGAGCAAAAAGGATTAACCCGTGATTGACTACAAAGCCATAGCCGAATCCAATAACTTCATTGTGTTGGATAAATACACCCAAAACTGGCAAGTCGCCGAAAACTACCAAAGCGAAGACGATTTGGAGCGCGAGCTGGTTCAGGATTTGGTCAATCAGGGCTATGAATACCTGCCGGCTTTGAACAACCCACAAGCCATGCTGGCCAATGTGCGGGAACAGTTGCAAGCATTGAACAAGGTGACTTTCTCAGAGGGTGAATGGCAGCGTTTTGTTGAAACCTACTTAGTCAAACCCAGCGACAGCATCACCGACAAAACCCGCAAAATCCACGACGATTATATTCTGGATTTTGTGTTTGACGATGGCCGCATTCAAAACATTTACCTGGCCGATAAAAACAACATTACCCGCAACAAGTTGCAGGTGATTAAGCAGTTTGAGCAATCCGGCAGCCAGGCTAATCGCTACGATGTGACAATTCTAGTGAATGGTTTGCCGCTAGTGCATATTGAGCTGAAAAAACGTGGTGTGGCCATTCGCGAGGCCTTTAATCAGGTGCATCGCTACAGTAAGGAGAGCTTTAACTCAGACAACTCGCTGTACAAGTATTTGCAGCTGTTTGTTATTTCTAACGGCACCGACACCCGTTATTTTGCCAACACCACTAAGCGCGATAAAAACAGCTTTGATTTCAGCATGAACTGGGCCAAGGCCGATAACAGTCTGATTAAAGATCTTAAAGACTTTACTGCAACTTTCTTTCAAAAAAACACCTTGCTTAACGTGCTGCTGCATTACTCGGTGTTTGATGTCAGCGATACCTTGCTGGTGATGCGACCGTATCAGATTGCCGCTACTGAACGTATTTTGTGGAAGATAAAAAGCGCTTATGAAGCTAAAAACTGGAGCACACCCGAAAGTGGTGGTTATATTTGGCACACCACAGGGTCAGGGAAAACCCTCACCAGCTTCAAAGCCGCCCGTATAGCCACAGAACTTGAGTTTATCAACAAGGTGTTCTTTATCGTCGACAGAAAAGACCTCGACTACCAGACAATGAAGGAATACCAGCGCTTTTCACCCGATAGCGTCAATGGTTCTGATAGTACCGCAGGGCTTAGACGTAACTTGGATAAAGACGACAATAAAATAGTCGTTACCACCATCCAAAAGCTTAATAACCTGATGAAGGGTGAGGCCAATCTGCCTATTTATAACAAGCAGGTGGTATTTATTTTTGACGAATGCCACCGCAGCCAGTTTGGTGAGGCACAAAAAAATCTACAAAAGAAATTTAAGCGCTATTACCAGTTTGGCTTTACCGGCACGCCCATCTTCCCGCAAAACGCCTTGGGTGCAGAAACCACTGCCAGCGTGTTTGGGCGCGAGCTGCATTCTTATGTGATTA
>JAAYHN010000052.1 GCA_012735395.1 Alcaligenaceae bacterium
CAGGCCTGGGTGAGTACGGGGTGCTGGCCCTGCTGATTGTCCTGTTGATTATTCTGGGCATGTTCCTGGATGGCATTTCCATCTTCCTGATTTTTGTGCCATTGCTTTTGCCCATTGCCAATGCCTTCAATTGGGATCTGGTGTGGTTTGGCATTATTCTTACCCTGAAAGTTGCCGTAGGGCAATTTACGCCACCGCTGGCCGTGAACCTGATGGTTTCCTGTCGAATTGCCAATGTCCCCATGGAGTCCACGATTCGCTGGGTGCTGTGGCTGGTGGCTGCCATGCTGGTGGTCTTGTTTTTGGTGGTGGTTTTTCCTGGTTTGGCTACGTGGTTGCCAAGGTATCTAGGCTATTAGGTTTTAAATTTAAATTATTAACTCAAGGAGTCAAAATGAAATTAAGCACCCTGTTTAAAGCATTTTCATTGTCCGTAGCGGCCATTGCCTGTTCATCTGCAGCCTATGCCCAGGCCAATAATTATAAACCGGAATACAAGCTGTCAATTGTCGTGAATACGCAATTCCCATGGGGTCAAGGAGCCCAAATCTGGTCTGACCTGGTTAAGGAAAGAACCGAAGGCCGCATTAATATCAAGATTTACCCTGGCACTTCGCTGGTTCAGGGTGACCAGACCCGTGAATTTACCGCTATTCGGCAGGGGCTAATTGATATGGCCGTGGGCTCTACCATTAACTGGTCACCCCAGGTCAGTCAGTTGAATATTTTCTCCATGCCATTTTTGATGCCCGATTACGCAGCAGTGGATGCCCTGGTGCAGGGCGAGGTGGGCAAGCAGTTGTTTACGCTCATTGAAAAAGCCGGCGTGGTGCCACTGGCCTGGGGTGAAAACGGCTATCGTCAACTTAGCAACTCCAAACATCCCATTACCTCCCCCAACGACATGAAAGGCATGAAGTTGCGCGTGGTGGGGTCTCCCTTGTATCTGGACACGTTTACCGCTTTGGGCGCCAATCCGGTGCAAATGAGCTGGGCCGATGCGCAGCCTGCACTGGCTAGCGGTGCGGTAGACGGGCAAGAAAACCCCTTGTCTATTTACGAGGGATCCAAGCTTTATAACGTGGGCCAGAAATACCTGAGATTGTGGAATTACGTCAATGATCCGCTGGTGTTTGTGGTGAATAAAAATATCTGGAACAGCTGGACTGAACAGGATAGGGAAATTGTCCGTCAGGCTGCACTGGATGCCGCAACACAGGAAATTGCCATTGCCCGTAAAGGGGTGACCCCGGAAGATGATTCAATGTTAAAGGAAATTGCCAGTCATGGTGTGGAAATAAGCAGCCTGACACCCGAACAGCATGAGGTCTTCGTGAAAGCAACCCAACCTGTTTTTGATAAATGGAAACAACGCATTGGTCCAGAACTGGTTGACCAGGCCCTGAAAGATATTGAAAATAGCAAGCAATAATTGAACCGGCACCCGGCGGTTTTCCAGTAATAAAATTTGCCGGTGCCTGGTTGCTGCTGGGCCATGTCTGGCGCAATAATGAAAAAGGCCCTGCTGAATTGGAATTGCATCCAATGTCAGCAGGGCCTTTTTGTGAGCAATTACCCAATTGTCATCAGGCTGGCATTACCGCCTGCTGCTGCGGTATTGGTGCTGATGCTTTGTTCGTGTACCAGGCCCAGCCAGGGGTATTGTTTGCCCTGGATGATTTCTTCCAGGCTTAATCCGTAAGCAATCATAATCGGCCCCTTGCGCTGGCTCAGGCGCAGGTTCAGGTTGCGCAACCCGTCGCTGTCTCCTTCAAACAAAACCGCATCAAAGCCGGCTTCGTCAATCTGGGTGTCGGCAATCAGGCTGGCCTGTTCACGCAGGCCTGCTTCTGCCTTGTCCAGCCATGGCCGGGTATTGGATGAGTCAATAAACAGGGCCCGGTTGCCGGTGGCGGTAATCTGGTGCAACTGGGTGGTAAAGCCCTGTTCGGTTTGCGCAAAGGCCAATACCGTTCCGCGCGGAACCAGACGGTACACATTGGTTTCTCCGGTTGGGCCGGGCAGGGTAAGGGTCAGGCTGGCGGGCTCTGCTGGATTGAAGGGCGCCGGTAATTGGTCGTTGCCCTGTGACAGCAGGCGGAACAAATACAGCGGGCCACCGGCTTTGGGGCCGGTGCCCGACAGGCCCTGGCCGCCAAAGGGTTGCACGCCCACCACCGCACCCACAATATTGCGGTTGACATAAATGTTGCCGGCATGAATGCGGTTGGAAATATGGCTAATGGTTTCATCAATCCGGGAATGAATGCCAAAGGTCAGGCCATAACCGGTATGGTTAATGGCCTCAACCAGGGCATCCAGATTTTCCCGCTTGAAGCGGACCACATGCAGGACAGGCCCAAACACTTCGCGTTCCAGCTCGGCAATATCATTAATCTCAATCAGGGC
>JAAYHN010000053.1 GCA_012735395.1 Alcaligenaceae bacterium
ACACAAAGCGAACGCAGCCAAAGTGTTTTTCCATCAACACTTGCTGTTCTTTGTTCGGGTAAATGCGGTATTTATAGGCTTTAAGCATGGCTTGTTATCGGGTTTTGACTTAGGTAAAATCTACCATCACCCTTATTTGGTGTCAATAATGAAAAAACAATTAAAGTCACACTATCATTGTGTATATAGTTTAACGTATCATTTAGTGTTAGTGACGAAATACCGCAGAAAATGCTTTACAAGCGATATGCTTGATAGGCTGAAAATAATCACAACTGACCTTTGTCAAAAGTGGGAAGTTGAATTGCTAGCGTTCAATGGGGAAGCCGACCATGTGCATTTACTACTTGATATGCACCCCAATATCATGCCAAGTAAATTTATCAATAATTTAAAAACAGTGACTAGCCGACTAATGAGAAAGGAGTTCGCACAACATTTGGCAGAGTTTTACTGGCAACCTGTACTTTGGACTAGAGCGTATTGTTTGCTGACGACAGGCGGTGCAACGATTGATACAATCAGACAATATATCAAAAAACAAGAACGCCCTGATTAGGCCGTTTGTGCTTACATCTTCACCTAAATCAGAGATTATAGATGGAGAATTACGCACGATTCGTTTCTTAAAATGGGAAAAACGCTTTTAACGGCCTACAAAAACCAATCCCGGAGGCACTGTATTTGACCCACCCCAAAAAAACCATCCTAATTGCCGGTTGCGGTGATCTCGGGCTGCGTGTAGCCCAAAACCTGTTACAGCAAGGTCATACCGTTTATGGTTTAAGAAAGGAGATACCACAAAACCGGCCGCCGCTTCAGCTTAACGGCAATGCCTTGCATTGGCTGCCCTTTGATTTGTGCCAAACGGAAGCCTCAACCCCATTACTCGCAAACATAAACGATATCGTTTACTGCCCTGCACCGGGGGATAGAAGCGAAGCGGCCTATCAACACATTTACATCAACGGCCTGCGTAACTTGCTTACCCTCTTGGATACCCTGTTCCTGCGGCGGGTTGTTTTTATTTCTTCCAGTGCCGTCTATGGTGAACACCGGGGTGAATGGGTCAATGAAAACACCCCATTGGCCCCCCTTGGCACGGGCGGCCGGGTTTTACAGGAGGCCGAACAACATGTATGGCAGCTGCCTTTTGAAACCTGCGTGCTACGCCTGGCAGGCCTGTATGGCCCCGAAAAACAGCTGCTGAATGAACGCATACGCCAGGGGCAGGCAACCGTACCGCGCCATGAAAAGCATTATGCCAACCGCATCCACCTGGAAGATGCCGCCGCTGCCGTGGTGCATTGCCTTACGCTGGACAAACCGGCCCCCTGTTATATTGCAAGTGATGATACGCCTATGGGCATTGACGAACTGTATGACTGGATTGCCACCCTGCTGAATGCCCCCGCCGCGCAAACCGGCACGGCACCGGCAGGTATTGGCAACAAGCGGCTGGACAACAGCCTGCTGAAGCAAAGCGGATTCCGCCTACGCTGGCCGGACACCAAACAGGGATATGCTTCATTCTTAAACAAATAATTAATGGCTTTCTTTCAGGTAAGCCCCACGTACCTGTATGCTGACGCTGTCCAGGGTTTTGCCTTCTTCATTCCTGATTTCCAGCTGATGCCTGCCGGGCATGGGCTGCCAGAACGAAGGGTTGGTATTGGCAAAAAAGCGCCCGTTGATATACCAAAGCAACTGCCCTGCCGAGCGTGCGCTGACATTGCCGGCCCGCAATACCAGACGCTGGTTTTCTGTCGGAATATCCGGGTCAAGGGCAATAATCGTATCAGGCGAAGGATGACTGATGAAAGCCGACTGGCCATGCCCCGTCTGCAGGGACGATGCCATGGCAATGGTATCCTGTTCGGTGCCGCTTAAAAAATACTCTATTCTGGATGGTTCCAGGTTCTGCTCAAAAAACACCTGTTTTGCCACCACCCCCTCGGGCATGGGCGGCGCCTTGCTGACCCGGTTCTGATGCAAATACCCCATCACCTCATGCCAGATGGGCCCGGCACCGCTTACCCCGCTGACTTCATGCATGCTGGCACCGGTACTGTTTCCCACCCAAACCGCCACGGTGTAATCCTGCGACCAGCCAACCGTCCAGTTATCACGCATGTCTTTGCTGGTGCCCGTTTTCACCGCAGTCCAGAAAGGGGTGCTTAACTGGCTGTCCAGGCCAAAAGTAATGGCCCTGGCCTGACGGTCGGAAAGAATATCGGCAATAATCCAGGCGCTTGCTTTCTGGATCACGGCCCTGGGCCCGGAACCGGCCTGTTCTTCATTTAAAGAAAACGGCATGGCCCAGTCAACATCTGAATACATGCCTTCATTGGCCAGCGCACGAAAGGCATTGGCCAGACTAAGCAGGGATACTTCGGCACTGCCCAATGCCAGGCTGTAACCGTAAAAATCACCCGACTGCTCCAAGGGCAAACCCAGGCGGCTTAACAGATGCTGGAATGCATTCGGTGTTACCATGGTCAGGGTTCTGACGGCGGGGATATTCAATGACGATGCCAGTGCCACCCGCATACTGACCCAGCCGGAAAACTGCCGGTCATAATTCTGCGGGATATACAGCCCATTGCCCGTTGCCAGATTGACAGGGCTGTCATTAAGCAAAGAAGCGCTGGTCAGACGATGCTGGTCCAGGGCCTGGGCATACAGGAACGGTTTCAGGGTTGAACCGGCCTGGCGCAGGGCAGTCGCATGATCCACATGGGCCGCACTGGCCAGCTCGGCGGAAGAGCCCACATAAGCCAGAATATGGCCGCTGCGGTTATCAAGCACGACCACGGCAGCATCATTGGCATTGCTTTTTTGCAACTGGCGGATATTATGCCGGACACTTTGCAGGGCGAATTCCTGCAAATCCTTATCCAGGGTGGTATTGATGCCTGCAGGCACCGGCTGCCCGCTGTTTTTATATAAGCTTAAAACAGCGTTGGCATAATGCGGGGCCAAAGCAGGTTCCCCCAACGGCACCCGTTGTTGGTTATCAAGGGTAAGGCCAACAAAACGTACCAGATAGTCACAGTTTTGCGCGGGATTTGTGTAACGCAGTATCTGGCAGGTACGCCCTGCTATTTTTTCTGTTGAGGCATTGGGTGCACGCAACAAAGCCGCCAGCATGGCTGCCTCACGGCTATCCAGGCCAGCAGGGTACTTTTGCAACAGCGCACGCGAGGCACTGCCAATGCCCACCAGCTCACCCCGGAAAGGCACCATATTCATATAAGCTTCAAGTATCTGCGCTTTGCTCCAGTGCCGTTCCAGTGCC
>JAAYHN010000054.1 GCA_012735395.1 Alcaligenaceae bacterium
GAATAAGAAAAATAAAAAAAAATATTGTTAATTGGGGCGTCATTCTTCCCAATACTGTTTTTCTGCATATGTGTTTTTTAGTAACTCAATGAAGCTTCGGGTTCTTTGCGGCAAATGTTTTCTGTCGGGAAGCATGGCATAAACACCATTGGCCGGTGCGTTATATTGGTCAAGTATAGATACCAGGGTGCCTTTTTTAAGGTCATTTTGTACCTCCCACATAGAACGCCATGACAGTCCAAAACCACTTAATGTCCATTCAAGCAAAACGCTGCCATCAGAGCAGGAGAGCCGGGCTTTGGGCTTGAAGGCGACAATCTGTTCATTATCCTTGAAAAGCCAGCCTTTATGCTGATTGCCCTGCGTGCCAAAAGAGAGGCATTCATGCCGGTGCAGTTCATCTGGGTGTTGCGGGGTGCCGTGTAAGGCCAGGTATTTGGGAGAGGCAACAACAACCCGACGGTTTTCAGCCAGCCGGATCGCTATTAACTGGGAGTCTTCCAGGTCACCAATCCGAATGGCGCAATCATATTGTTCTTCAACCAGGTCAATTACCCGGTCTGTTAAATTAAGGGTGACCTGGATGTCAGGGTATTGCTCGCAGAAAACCGGGATGAGTGGGGCAACATGTTTTCGTCCGAAGCCGGCAGGTGCCGTTATTCGTAAAGGGCCACTGATTTTAACTTTGCCTTGTGTAATAAGGCTTTCCGTATCGGCCAGGTCTTTCAGGATTCTTTGCGCCTCTTCCAGGAAAATATGACCTTCAGGGGTAAGGGACAATTTGCGTGTTGAACGTATAATTAATTTGACACCAAGACGTTCTTCAAGCGCATCTATGCGCCTGCCCATCATGGCGGGCGCAAGCCCGGCCTGTCTGGCTGCGGCAGAAAATGTTCCCAGTGTGGCAACAGAAACAAAGCTTTCGAGCTGGGTGAATTTATCCATTGATATGTTGGCTCCCGGACTGCAAGACAAGAGAATTAAGCCGGAAGAGCCGTTCACGTTTAAGTACGGTTTGCAATGGCTCTGTGGGCCTGCCTATTTTCCTGGCATCTTGCGGAATAAGTTTAAATAACTCAAGCATGTGGGGTTGGTAACGCTCCCAGCACATTACAAGGAATTGGTCTGGATTATATAAATACAGACCAAGGTTTCTTATTTCCGCACGGTGAAAGTCTTTAATGTTACGGGTCAGGATACTGATGCAGCTATCCGGATTTTTTTGTTGGGCGGCTCTTGCGGCTGCAATAACATGCCAATCTTTTTTGTCACTGCGTTTCAGGCCTTCTTCAAAGGTACTGACATCACCCATATTGGCCAATGGAAACTGCTGCTGAAGCCTTTTCCATTCTGTATCAAGTACCTCGGGGGAGACGTTCCAGATGCGGCTGGCATTACGTCGCCATTCGACACCAATATATTCGGCCCAGACCGGCTGGAAAAATGCGGACTGCGCCAGCCGCAACAAGAGTGGCCGTAAAACATTGGACATCAGGACACAGGTATCAATAACAATATACTGGGGAAATGGGGCGGGGCTGACAACAGACATTTGCAACGGGAATAGGGACATACATGGATTAATGTATTGTCTTATCAAGTAAGTAAAAGATCATTTTACCATTTGTGAAAAGCGGGCAAATATGTTTAATCGCAAGGCGTGAAACCTGGCTTTAAACTTATACTATTAATAGAAGAAGATCAAATAAGTAAAATTTCACATCTTGAAATATTGTGAAAGAACGCTATATAACTTATATCCCAGTAATCAGAGCCGAAGCGCTCACTTTTTATGAGAAAAAATGATGCGATTTGATAAATTGACAACTAAATTTCAACAGGCATTGGCTGACGCACAAAGTCTCGCCAACCGAAACGATAATCCATATATCGAGGCGGCGCACGTCTTGTCTGCCTTGCTGGAAGATGCTGAAAGCGGGTCAGCCAGTTTATTGGCCCGTGCAGGGGTGGCGGTGAACCGTGTTTTGCCTGCCCTGGAACGTATAATTAAAGAGTTGCCGCAGGTGCAGGGGGCTGATGCAAATATCCAGATCAGCCGGGAGCTGAATGGCCTGTTAAACGTAACCGATAAAGAAGCCGCAAAACGGGGTGATGCTTTTATTGCCAGTGAGTTGTTTTTGCTGGCGCTGGCCGACGACAAAGGAGAGACCGGACGTATATTGCGTGAAGCCGGACTCCAGAAAAAAGCACTCGAGGCGGCCATTGAGGCCGTACGTGGTGGCCAGTCATTAACTGATCAGGAAGGCGAGGCCAACCGTCAGGCACTTGAAAAATACACAACCGATTTAACCGAACGTGCCCGTCAGGGTAAACTTGATCCGGTAATTGGCCGTGATGATGAAATCCGCCGGGCCATTCAGATTCTGCAACGCCGAACTAAAAACAACCCGGTCCTGATTGGTGAACCCGGGGTGGGTAAAACGGCGATTGTCGAAGGTCTTGCCCAGCGTATCATCAATGACGAGGTGCCAGAATCATTGCGCGGCAAGCGTGTTCTGTCGCTTGACCTGGCCTCATTGCTGGCAGGAGCCAAATTTCGCGGTGAATTTGAAGAACGCCTTAAAGCTGTGCTTAAAGAATTGTCGCAAGATGATGGCAACAACATTGTTTTCATTGATGAAATTCATACTATGGTGGGGGCCGGCAAGGCCGAGGGAGCCATGGATGCGGGTAATATGCTGAAGCCGGCGTTATCACGTGGCGAGCTGCACTGCATTGGCGCAACCACACTCGATGAATATCGTAAATACATTGAAAAGGATGCCGCCCTTGAGCGCCGTTTCCAGAAAGTCATGGTGAATGAGCCTGATGTGGAATCAACCATTGCCATTTTACGTGGTTTGCAAGAGCGCTATGAAATTCACCACGGGGTGGATATCACCGACCCGGCCATTGTGGCGGCTGCTGAACTGTCCAATCGCTATATCACCGACCGTTTTTTACCCGACAAGGCGATTGACCTGATAGATGAAGCGGCAGCCCGTATCCGCATGGAAATTGACTCCAAGCCCGAAGTGATGGATCGCCTGGATCGACGTATCATTCAATTGAAGATCGAACGAGAGGCGGTTATCAAGGAAACAGACGATGCCTCCCGGCGTCGCCTGAAGCTGATAGAAGAAGAGCTTGAAAAACTTCATCGTGAATACAATGATTTCGAGGAAGTATGGAAAGCGGAAAAAGCGGCAGTCCAGGGCTCCAAGGCAATTAAAGAAGAAATTGACCGGGTGCGCGCACAAATGGCCGAGTTCCAGCGTAAAGGCCAGTTCGATAAACTGGCCGAGCTGCAATACAGCAAACTGCCTGAGCTGGAAGGGCGCCTGAAAGCGGCGGAAACAGGCACTGAGCAGGCAGAGCAGCCCAAATTGCTACGTACCAAAGTCGGTGTCGAGGAAATTGCTGAAGTGGTTTCCCGTGCAACCGGTATTCCCGTTTCAAAAATGATGCAGGGAGAACGGGCAAAACTGCTGGCAATGGAAGAGCAATTGCATAAACGGGTTATTGGCCAGGATGAAGCGGTTACACTGGTTTCCGATGCGATCCGCCGTTCACGGGCAGGTTTGTCAGATCCTTCACGCCCGTATGGTTCATTCCTGTTTCTGGGGCCGACCGGTGTGGGTAAAACCGAGCTAAGCAAGGCGCTGGCCAGTTTCCTGTTTGATTCTGACGAGCACATGATCAGGATTGACATGAGTGAGTTCATGGAAAAACACTCGGTGGCACGGCTTATTGGCGCGCCTCCCGGGTATGTGGGCTATGAAGAGGGCGGTTATTTAACCGAGGCGGTCCGGCGCAAACCTTACAGTGTTATTTTGCTTGATGAGGTTGAAAAGGCCCATCCTGATGTTTTCAACGTCCTGCTGCAAGTGCTTGATGACGGCCGCCTGACCGATGGCCAGGGACGGACGGTTGATTTCCGTAATACCGTTATCATCATGACCTCCAATCTTGGCTCACACCATATCCAGAGTATGGCCGGGCAGTCCTATGAAGCCATTAAAGAGGTTGTCTGGGAAGAGGTTAAACAGTCATTCCGGCCCGAGTTCCTGAACCGTATCGATGAAGTGGTTGTTTTCCATGCCTTGGGCAATAAACATATTGCTTCGATTGCCAGCATTCAGCTTCAGCGTTTGCAAGAACGCCTTGAGAATCAGGAAATGGGGCTGGAGGTATCAGAAGATGCGCTGGGCCTGATTGCTGAAAATGGGTTTGATCCGGTTTTTGGTGCCAGACCCCTGAAACGTGCTATTCAACAACACATTGAGAATCCGGTTGCAAAACAGATTCTTGAAGGAGAGTTCGGGCCCAAAGATATTATTGTGGTCGATATGAAAGACGGCAAGTTCGTTTTTACTCGAAAGTAATCTGCTAAATAATTAATTTATATGGTTAAATATATGATATTTCAGTAATTTTACATGTTTTTGGCAAACGGTGTTTTACGGTATTTTTCTTCCGTAAAACACTTTTCGCCTGATTCAGGGTTATTACCTAGCTAAATATTTGTTGACAAGGACTTGAATTAACGACATAGTGTGAGGGTAAGATTTTCAAGTTCGTTGATTTTTGCTAGATTCTTTGCTCATGCAGTTTCGTTGTGCTTTTGTCTACTCCTTGATGGTCTTGTGTTTGTTTGGTCTAAAATGACCGTAAATTTTAAGGAAATTCAAATGTCAACAGAATCTGGCATCGTTAAATGGTTTAACAACGAAAAAGGCTTCGGCTTTATCAAACCCGCATCAGGTGGCAAAGACCTGTTTGTACACCACACAGATATCATCGGTGCTGGTTATAAATCATTACAAGAAAACCAGGAAGTTACATTCGTAGTTGCTGATGGTCCTAAAGGTCCTCAAGCTAAAGAAGTAACCGCTATTAAATAATTTTAATAGTATTTCTAAAAAATACCGCTTTATAGCGGTATTTTTTTTGGCCATTGTTTTGAGTGGCTTGGGGGGGGGGCTTTTTTTGGGCGAAAGAGAGGGCTATTGGCTTGATGCAAGGTTAAGGGAGAGTAGCTTCCCTTGTTTTTCCGGTGCTTGCGAATATTTTTTCTTGGGGTGATATCAAAGCAACATTTTTTCGTCTTTGTTTTAAGCGTGTTTTTACTAATCCGACGCAATGATTTGTTCTTTAATCACATTTATTATTTTTTATTATGTGATAATAATTGTTGATTTTTATAATAAGAATTATTATCATTAGTGTCTTTAGAGAATAAACGTGCTCATCAAGGTGTAAGTGTTGCAAAGTGTTTTAAATAGACTGTTTTATGTATAAGCCTTCAAAAGTAGTTCCGGCAGTACCTTTTTCGATTCGTCTGGTTGGCGGGGTTTCAGCCATTTCCATTCTCGCTGGCCTTGGCTTCCTGACAACCTTGAATAATTCTGCAGTAAGTGCACAAATAGAAGAAACACCGGTTTTTGTTTCCATTCTTGATGAACCTGTGCCAGAAGCACCTAAAGGCGAGGTTATGCCAGAGGTTGTTCCGCCGCAAGAACCCGTGGTTGAAGAGTCACCGCCCGAACCGGAGCCGGAAGTGGAACCGGATCCAGAGCCGGAACCGGAACCGGAACCTCTCCCCGAGCCAGAGCCCGAACCGGAACCTATCCCTGAGCCAGAGCCCGAACCGGAACCTATCCCTGAGCCAGAGCCAGAACCGGTTATCCCAATCAAACCGCCTGAGCCAAAGCCGGAGCCGCCTAAAGAGGTTAAGAAGCCTGTCAAGCCCAAAGAGGAACCGGTCAAGCCCAAGCCCAAGCCTAAACCCAAGCCTGTGCAGCCACAAATCAAGGCGGCCAAAGTTTCCGAGCTGGCCCCACCGGTTACCAAGCCTATTGGTATTCCCCAGGGAAATCCGGATGTAAAAGCGGGCTCTACAGCCAATGCAGGGCCTGTGAATATTTCCCAGCCCAATTACAGGGTGAGACCAAAGGCAGAGTATCCAAGAAGCGCAAAGATGCGTGGTGAAAAAGGAACGGTAATTGTACGTGTCCTGATCGGTACGAATGGCACGGCCAAGCGGGTAACGCTGCAAAGGGCAACGCAGTATGCCAGCCTGAATGAAGCCGCCCTGAGCGCAGTACGTCGGGCCCGTTTTAAACCCTATATGGTAAATGGTGTGCCAAGAGAAGCGATGGCAGACATTCCAATTAAATTTGAGTAAAAAAAGGAAATATTATGATTTCGGCTTTGCTGACTTCAGCACTGGGTTCATTGGCACAGGTTGCAAGTGAAACAACAGAATCGGTTAACACTGCGGCAACAGCAGTTACAACTGCGGTCAATACTGCAGTCAATGAGGTACCGGCATCTATTGCAGCCGCAGCGAATAATGCGGTCACAACAGCAGGTGCTGCGGCAACTGATATGGCTGCTTCGGCTGCCACAGCGGCAAATACCATGGCAACCACCGCAGGTAATGTTGTAAGCACTGCGGCGAATGCGGCCAATAATGCGGCTGCCACAGCAGTTACGACGGTGGCTAATGATGCCGGAGGTGCCAGAATGTTGGACTTCCTGATGCAAAGTGACATGGTTGGCAAAACCCTGTTTGGCGTGCTGGTTTTCATGTCCCTGATGACCTGGTACCTGATCGTCGTGAAAGGTTTGCTTAATATACGTGCCACCCGACGAAGCAAGGCGTTTTTGAATCGATTCTGGAACTCTTCTTCTTTAGAACAGGTCGACAAGGACTTGCATAAGTTTGGTGCGCATGATCCTTTTTCACGTTTGGCCAATCAGGCTTTGCATGCGCGTGAGCATCATGCCAAATATGGGGCAACCAATTTATCTGAAGTCGGTTCCAACGCTGATTTTGTCACAAGAACCATGCGCAAAGTCATCGACGAGGAAACCGCTCACCTTGAAAATGGCCTGACCGTTCTTGGTTCGGTGGGCTCAACCGCACCTTTTGTTGGCTTGTTTGGTACGGTTTGGGGGGTTTATCATGCCCTGATCAATATTGGTATGGCTGATGGCGTCTCCATTAATAAAATTGCCGGCCCGGTTGGAGAGGCGCTTATTATGACCGGTTTGGGTCTGGCAGTTGCCATCCCGGCTGTTTTGGCTTATAACGCTTTTGTCCGTCGCAACCGTGTGGTGTTGTCATCACTGGATGGTTTTGCATATGATTTATTTGCTTTTGTGACCACCGGCCAGCAGGTAGAGGTTTCTTCCGGCAAGGTACGCGCTTTGCGTCAGCACAATGCAGGTTAATGCTAAGGGGTAAGTAATGGCATTTGGAAGCTTCGACCAGAAAAACAGTTCAAGCGGCATGGTCTCGGAAATCAATATGGTTCCGCTGATTGATGTGATGCTGGTTCTGTTGGTCATCTTTATTATTACCGCGCCTTTGCTGGCTCATTCCATCCGGATTGATGTTCCGCAGGTGAGCAGTACACCGGTTACCGAAGATCCCAAGTCGGTGGATCTGGCAATTGATGCCAATGGTACTATTTTCTGGAATGAGGTGCCGTTGCCTGAGTCTGATTTACGTGAAATGTTTATTTCCCAGGCCAAGGAAGTACCTCAGCCTGAAATCAGAATCAGGGCAGATGCAGACACCCGCTATGAACAGTTGGCTCATGTAATGGCCATGGCCAAAGGTACGGGTATTAAAAAACTGGGGTTCATTACCTCACCGAAGGCGGCAGAAACAAGCAGCCAGACTGGTGCAGGTGCTGTCAGTGAGCCTGCAGCGGCTCCGGCAGCAGGCGTGCAAACGGCTCCGGCACCATAAACAGTGCAAAAATCTCCGTAGACAGAAAAAGGGCCCGGTTTTAAAGCCGGGCCCTTTTTCTTTGGGAAAGTCATGCGGTGAATGTGTTTATTTGCTGCCCATGACGATGTCATAAACAAGGCAATTAAAGTTTTTCTTCATTGCTGTAATACTTGACCCCGATTTTAATCCGGTCACGTCCCTGATTCTGGCGGTGACGGTTGGTGTCACGCAGTGAATAAACACAGCCGCAGTATTCCTGTTGATAGAACTCTTCACGTTTGCTGATTTCAATCATGCGGGCAGAACCGCCACCTTTACGCCAGTTATAAGTCCAGTAAACCAGTTCCGGGTAGCGGGCAGCGGCACGTTCACCACAGCCATTGATCTGGTTCATGTCTTTCCAGCGGGAAATGCCCAGAGAGCTGGTAATGGTATCAAAACCGTGCTCATGGGCATATAATGCCGTGCGTTCAAAACGCATGTCAAAGCACGCGGTGCAACGGGGGCCGCGCTCGGGTTCGTTTTCAAGCCCCTTGACCCGTTCAAACCAGTTGTCTACATCGTAATCGGCATCAATAAAGGGAACGTTGTGCAGTTGGGCAAAACGGATATTTTCTTCTTTGCGGATTTCATATTCCTTGACAGGATGGATATTGGGGTTATAGAAAAAAATAGTGTAATCAATACCAGAAGCAAGCATGGCCTCCATAACCTCGCCAGAACAAGGCGCACAGCAGGAGTGCAAAAGCACTTTTTTGTGATTTTGCGGTAATTCCAGTACGGGTCTTTTGATATCAGTGACGGTAACCATGATAGTTTTTCAATTCAGCAAAAAGTATTCCAAGAGGCTATTTTAACAAATAACCAGGTAAAGCCTCGCCTGGAACGGGCGAGGATATAAGAATGTTTTTCCTTTTAATTCAGGGTCTTGTCATGCTCAGGAAAAATCATGCTCCAGAGCTTGATGACCGCCTCCCGTTCAGGCAGAAGCAGGCTGCTGTTAATCCGGGCTTTTTCTTGGCCGCGCAGGCGAACTTCGTGCTGCATTTTACGTAAAGTGCGGTAGGCATTGGCAACTTCATTGGCAAGGTCAGCGGGAATAAAACCGCCTTCTGCGGCAATGCCAAGCAGGGCGATATTTCCCAGGTTCTCAAGCAGGCGGGGATATTGGTGGGAATGTGCCAGAACCAGATATTGGGTAATGAACTCAATATCAACCATGCCGCCGGTATCATGTTTAACATCAAAAAGATCACTGTTATTGGGGTGACCGCTACGCATTTTCCGGCGCATTTCAATAATGTCTTTTTTGAGTTGTTCCGTATCACGCCGGGAAAGCAATATATCGCGGCGGATTTGTTCAAAACGGGCGCCAATGGTTTTGTCGCCTGCAGAAAACCTGGCCCGTGTCAGGGCTTGATGCTCCCACGGCCAGGCATGTTCATGCTGATATTTTTCGAAGGTATCAACTGAAACGGCAAGCAGGCCGGCATCGCCATCGGGCCGCAGGCGCAGGTCAATTTCATAAAGCCTGCCCGAGGAAGTCATGCTGGAAAGCCAGGTGCTTAGACGCCGGCCCAGTTTTGCGTAAACCTCAAGTGCGTAATCGGCAGGGTCATCGAACAGTAAAACCAGGTCAAGATCGGAAGCGTAACCCAATTCCTTGCCGCCCAGTTTGCCATAAGCAATAATCGCAAAGTGGGGGTAGTCGGGAATCACGGTATTGGTTTGGTCGGGTTTGGGTTTGACGGCAGGCCATACCCGGCGCAGGCTTTCTTCAAGCAGCAAGTCAGCGAGTGCAGACAGATGGTCGGCCAGTTTTTCAACTGACAAGTCACCATTCAGATCCTGTGCCAGCAATTGGAAACTGACCTGTTTTTGAAGGTCGCGCATAATGTTCATTTGCTGTTCAATATCAGCCAGGCCATCTGGTAAAACACTGGCGTCCAGATCGCTGGCCAGCTGGGTGGCAATATGTGAAAATTCAACATCTTGCATGAGTGTTGGCCAGTCAATCAGGCTATCCAGCAAGATCGGATTTTTAATCAGGTAACTTGCCGCCCAGGGGCTGGCTGACATAATACGGGCAACCCGGGCCAGTATTTCGGGGTATTCAGCCATTAACGCAATATAGGCGCTTCGTTGTGCAATCGCTTCTATGAGATCAAGCAGGCCGGCGCAGGCGGCTTGCGGGTTGTCTGTTTTGGCGGCAGCCTCCAGTAGAAGGGGGAGTAGTTTTCCAACTCTTTTCCGGCTTGAAACGGGGAGTGCCCGGATGCGATTACTGCCCAGTAAGGCATTCAGGCGGTTTTCAATATAACTGTGGTTTTCTTCCGGGAATAGTTGCCGGCTTAATTCGTGCAGGTCATCTGGCTTATTGTTTTTCTGATGATTGCTTTCATTGCCTGTATCGGGTGTTTCCTCACTCATGCCGGCAATCCGGAAAGCGTTGCGAAAAGAGTTTGATACGAACTGACGGT
The DNA here is from genome assembly GCA_012735395.1 of Alcaligenaceae bacterium. GTDB lineage: Bacteria > Pseudomonadota > Gammaproteobacteria > Burkholderiales > Burkholderiaceae_B > Advenella. The sequence goes on from JAAYHN010000054.1 coordinate 10,225, forward strand.
GTGCGGTTAATGTCGTGCAAAACTCATCGGGTGACAGATTCATGACTTTGGCCAGGGCTTCAAGTCGCCCGTTGTTTGCTGGCAGCAGATGGGTTTGTTCGTCTTCACGGTATTGGAGCATATGCTCGACACGCCGCAGAAACCGGTAGGCATTTTCGAGGCGGTTTGCATCCTGTTTGCTGATCAGGCCCATTTCAGTTTCGGCGTGGAGTGCAGGCAGCAAGCCCATTAAGCGCAGGGAGGGTATGCGGCCGCCACGGATTAACTGGGCCAGTTGCACCGTAAACTCTATTTCACGAATGCCGCCTTCGCCCAGTTTAATATTATGAATGGTATCAACGCCATTGCGGCTCAGTGCCTTGCGCTGCCAATCCTGGCGGATACGTTCGCGTAACTGGCGTAAAGAAGACAGTGCGTCAAAATCAAAATACTTGCGGTATACAAAGGGGGTACGCAAGCTTTCCAGCTGGGCAATGGCCTGTTCCGGTACGCTGTTTGCAAAAGCCCGGACAGGAATGACACGGGCCTTGAGCCAGGCGTAACGTTCCCATTCACGGCCCTGGGTAATCAGGTAGTTTTCAAGGGCATCAAGACTCCAGGCCAGAGGGCCACCATCACCATCGGGGCGCAGGCGCAAATCAGTCCGGAAAACCTGCCCATCGGCATTTTGTTCGGACAGGATAGGCATCATGCGCTGGGTAAGACGCCCGTAGAACTCATGGTGGCTTAAGGGGCGCCTGCCGGTGGTTTCCCCTTCCTGGGGGTAAAGCATGACCAGGTCAATATCGGAAGAGACATTCAGTTCTTCACCGCCCAGTTTACCCATACCCAGGATAATCATTTCCATCGGCTTTCCCGTTTCAGGGTCAACAGGCTCGCCATGAACCTGAACCATGTCCCGCATGACACTGCAATATGCCTGGGCAACTGCCAGATCTGCCAGGGCACTCATGCCCAGAGTCACTTCTTCGAAGGATGCCTGCTGGTTGATATCCCTTACCATCAAGGAGCTGAAAACTCGGTTCCTGAGTTTGCACAGGACCTGTTTACACTGTTCAACGGATAGGGGTTCGCTGTCAGGCAGGCCGCTTGCCTGGGAAAACCACAGCTTGATGGTGGCTGGTGTAACGGGCTGCAGAATATCCTGGGATAGCCCGGCCTCAAGGGTTTTGCTGGAGTTGATTCTTCTGTTTAAATAGCCGGACCATTCCAGGGCGCGTGTCAAACTTTGATGTTGATTCATTTTTAAGCCAGTACAAATACAGGTAACAGGGGGCAATCAAATAATAATGCCTGATGTGAATGATGGTATCAATATGCGTGTGCTACCCGTTTTTCAATTAATTGGTTTTACATGTGCAAAAATTGTAAGGATATGTCCATATGTGTTTTCCGTAGTCTGATGCCAGGCAGTATTGGTTATAATAAAACGGATCAAAACTATTACCATGAGAACCGCCTCAGTGAGCGTTGCCAGGAAATTTTTTCGCTATTGCCTGATTGTTTTTTCTGTTTTACTTATCTTGTCAAGTGCCGTATTGCTGGGGGTAAGGTATTTCGTTCTTCCCAACGTTAATCAATGGCGCCCCCAAATACAGGATTATATAAGCCAAACACTTGATCTAGAAGTCAGTACGGCCAATCTTTCCATAGGATGGCGCCAAGGCAGTCCTGTTTTAACGCTGCAAGATGTTGCAATCAACAACGAGGCGGCTACTGAATACTTGAAAATTAAATCAGTTTCTGCTGGAATCAACTGGCAGAACCTGCTTCGCCTGCGGCCTTTTTTATCAGAAATAAGTATAGAACAGGCAGCCCTGAACATACGCCGGGATGCCAATGGCCATATTCGCCTGTTGGGCCAGAAGCTTACCGGGCCAACAGAAACCCCATCACCTGTAAAACCAGGAGATGACAGTGAGCTGTCTTCTTTGGCTGCCTGGCTTGGTACTTTAACTTCTTTAAGTTTAAATAATGCAGACTTGATTTGGCTTGATGAGCAACGTCAGGCGCCACCGTTGGGTTTGTCTGGTGTCACGTTTGCCGCAACACGGCATAACTCGTCTTTTGATATTTCTTTTTTTGCGCAATTGCCAGAGCAGCTGGGTAAAGCGGTAACGCTTCAGGCCCGGCTTGAATCTGAGGGGGTAGTAGAAAATAAGCCCGCTTTGAGCGGTTTGGTTCATTCCGGATTAACCGGTCTTTCATTGCTGGAGCTGGAGCCATGGTTAACCATTCCCGATCAACTTAAATCGGGGTATGTAAACCAGGCAAGCATTTCTTTTGGTTTGAAGAAAAATGAAATAGCCGATGTCGTGCTTGAAACAGAGCTCAGGAGCTTCAGGGCGGAAGATCATTTGAAACGGCATGATTTTATTGTGTCTGCCGATCTTCTCAAGTTAACGCTGAATACCGGCTTTCATAATATCCATGAAGAAATAGGCAGGCTTCTGGGTAAAGATGAAACTCAAAAAGGGGGCGCTGCAAACGCTGAAGAAAGAACACCCTGGAATTTTTCTTTTACGGCCAATCAGCTTTTTTATAACGATAAAACATCGTTTAATGAGTCTGTCAGTCTTGATGTGGTGCATTTGCAGGGTTTCTTTCAAAGGGATACGAATGCTTATCCCTTTGTGATGATAGAGCAGGGAACCATTAAAAATGAAGATATCAGTGTTGACGTAAAAGGCAGCTGGGTTTTTGACCCCAATTCGGATAACGGTATCGTAGACCTTCAAGGTGAGCTTCATTTATTGAGCTTGCCTCATTTGTACCGTTATTTACCCAATGTGATAGATGATGAAGCGCTTGGCTGGCTAACGCATGCCTTCAAAAACGGTTTGCTTAAAAATGCCCCTTTTAGAGTGAAAGGGGTAATTGATCATTTTCCTTTTGGTCAGAGCACCCAGTCAGGAGATTTTCAAATCAGGGGTGTGTACCAGGATCTGGCACTTGATTATCACCAGGAAATGATACGGGATCGCAAATGGCCTGTTGTCTATTCAGCAAATGGGCAGTTTGATTTCCATCGTGATGTCATCGACCTGAAATCGGAGCATGCTTATTTTGAAAATCATGAAGGTCATAAAATAGACCTGAAAGATTTTACCGCTACGGTTTCCAGCATAGAAAAAGGTACGGAGGTGGCACTGCAGGCCAACTCTTCGGCAGATGCAAGTACTTACCTGTCATTTGCCAAGACTACACCGTTGGGGTACCTGATTGGCAATACGCTTGATAGGGCCAGTGCCAGCGGAAGCTGGCTTATTCCGCTGAAACTGTTTATACCTGTCAATCATGCCGACGACGCCAAAGTCAGCGGGACAATTATTGTGGATAATGCCGATTTCCAGTTTGATCCCGAATATCCATGGTTACGCAATATGAAAGGGGCTTTACCATTTGATGAGACGGTGTTGCAGGCGCAAAAACTGGAAGGTGTCTTTCTGGGTGGGCCGGTGGTTCTTGAGGGCAATATCGGTTCTGCCGGAAAAACATTAAGCATGAAGGGGGCTTTTTCCGGGCCTGGGCTGAAGGAGGTTTTATCCGTTAAAGGCATGGACCGGATAAAAGGCCAGGCAACATATGAGGCGCGCATTGATTTTCTGGAAAAAGGCCGGATTAATGTCGAGGTCAACTCTGGCCTGAAAGGAATATCGCTTGATTTCCCTAATGAGCTGGCCAAAAAAACAGGTGAAACCAAGCCTTTAAATGTACGCTGGTTAAGTGATGCCAGAAAGAATAATCCAAATGCCAGGGTGCTGGAACTGGATCTTGACAAGGGGAAAATCAAGGCTGTTTTTGAGCGGAATATTGCATCAAAAACAAAGAATTTTTTTTCAAAAGGTGCGATTGGTGTAGCGACACCAGCAGTTTTTCCAGAAAGTGGTTTGAAAATAGCAGGTAAATCCGGCTTGCTTGATGTCCAGCAATGGCTTGATATCGTAGATGAGTTTGAATCCGGTAAAACCACAGCAGCGGAAACAGGGCCGGTCTTTCCTGATGTTTCTGCCTTGGAGTTTGAGGCTGATGTTTTTCAATACCTGAAACAGAATATCGCAAATATGAAAATTTCAGGTACTAAAAACAGCCAAAATGCAGCCTGGAATTTTCGTATGGACTCGGACGAGGTTCAGGGGACGGTTAACTGGCAACCAGCCCAGGCCAGACGGGAAGAAAGCGTGACTGGCCGTTTTGATTATTTGAAGCTGAATAATGAATCGTCAGATGAAAAAATCCTTGGCCAGGTTAAAGAATCACCCGATAAGGTTTTGAATTTACCCAGGCTGGATATTCGTGCCAAACAATTTTTTCTGGCCGATCAGGAACTGGGGTCGCTTGAGTTAAAGGGGCAAAGCAAACAGGGTGGCTGGGAAGTCAATCCCCTGGGCTTGGCCAACTCTGCAGGCAGTTTGTACGCGACCGGTTTATTAACAACCAAGAATAAAAGTACGGGGCTTGACCTTAACCTGAATCTTAATTTTCTTGATTTGGGTAAACTGCTGTCGGTTCTGGATCTGAAAGATATTATTAATGGTGGTCAGGGGCATATTAATGCGACCCTGCACTGGCCTGATATTATCGATCTCGACTTGCATCACCTGACCGTGAGTCTGGATGCGCAAATTGGCAAGGGGCAGTTGCTTAGCATTGATTCAAAATTGGTGAAAGCACTCGAGTTGCTCGCCCTGCAATCCATTACCCGCATTCCCGATTTTGGCAGCACGCTGGGTAATTCATTTAAAAACGGCGTGAGCTTTGATAATATCAGGGCGAAGCTTGAAATGGACAAGAGTGCTGTCCATGTTTCAGACTTCCGTTTGAGTGGGCCGGCTGTGGCTATTGTGGCAAATGGCAAAACAAATATCAAAAACGAGACGCTTGATTTCCAGGCGGTTGCCATTCCCAATCTTGATGTCAGCGGTGCCGCTGTCCTGACAGGAGTGATTGTGAATCCGGTGGTGGGGGTTGGCGCTTTTTTATCACAATGGCTGTTGCAGGCGCCTTTGCAAAGATCATTAACTGCCCATTATTCTGTGCGTGGAACATGGAGTGAGCCTATAATAAACGACGTAGCATTGCCTACGGAAGAGGAGCTGAAAGCCGATAAAGCTGCGCAAAAAATAGAGCGTCTTTATCGGGGCAACTAGTTTATTAACAGGACAGGTTTGAAAATGAAAAAATTAGGGGCAGTTGCCATTGCTTTATTGTTGGGTGCTTGTGCCACCCGGGGGGATATGCAAGCGCAGGGCCCTGCCATTACCCGCTACTTATGTAACGGCAGTCCTGCCACTGAGTCATC
>JAAYHN010000055.1 GCA_012735395.1 Alcaligenaceae bacterium
GCCGGTGATGTGATCATGTCTTCCGCCTATAATGGCCGTATTGCCCAGGCCATCAAGCAGGACAACCGGCCGTTAGCCATTGTTTGGGATCAAAGCCTGTATGCCCTTGATTACTGGGCCATTCCAAAAGGTTCGCCCAATCTTGAAAATGCACATAAGTTCATCAAGTTTGCCAGCCAGCCCGAAAATCTTGCTGCCTACTCTACCCAAATCCCCTATGGCCCGCCAACCACTGCTGCAATTAATGCCATACCGGAATCCATTTTGGCAAACCTGCCAAGCTCACCCAAGAACATGGAAAACGCCATTGCGCTGGATGTTGATTTCTGGACAGACTACGGCGATTCCCTTGAGCAGCGTTACAACTCATGGGTAGCACAATAAGCTGTCATTAAAACCCGTGCCCCAACCATCATTCCCTGCCACGTTAATGGGCAGGGAATGTTTTCGTCCAGTCATGCCAAGCCCATATTGCAAAAACAATGAATAACTTTTCCATGGTACAGTTGTACTCTGCCACGCGTGCCGGCTTTTTACCGGTTTTACCTTCCGGATAAGCGTCATTGCGTCAGAAAAAACAGTATTCAGGCGGGACAGAAAGCCCTCTTTCTACCCCTAAAAGCATTATCAGGAAAAAACCCATGTTTGAGCATTTAGAACCCTATGCCGGTGACCCTATTTTCAGAATCGGTGATATGTGTCGCGCCGATACGCGCCCCCAGAAAGTTGACCTGACGGTCGGGCTTTATTTTGACGGCCAGGGCCGTATCCCCGTTCTGGACAGCATACACCAGGCGGAACTCAAGCGTGCCCAACAACCGGAAACCCGCCAGTACCTGCCGATGGAAGGCCTGCCCAGCTATCGCAGTGCCGTACAAAAACTGCTGTTTGGTGAAGACTCGGCAGCCCTGAACGAAGGCCGCATTGTTACCATGCAAAGCGTGGGCGGAACCGGTGCCCTGCGTATCGGGGCCGAACTGCTGCATATGGCCAGCCCCAACAGCGAAATCTGGATCAGTGACCCGGGTTGGGATAACCACCACTCCATTTTTGAAGGGGCGGGCCTGAAAACCCATACTTATCCTTATTATGATTCGGTCAATGGCGTTTTGCTGTTTGACAGCATGAAACAAACTTTCAAGAACATACCGGAAGGCAGTATTGTTTTACTGCACCCATGCTGTCACAACCCTACCGGTGCCGACCTGGACCATGCCCAATGGGAAGAAATCACAGACATTATCATGGCCCGCAAACTGCTGCCTTTCCTGGATATCGCTTACCAGGGCTTCAGCGAGGGTCTTGAAGAAGACGCTTTTGCCGTCCGCTTAATGGCATCCAAAAACATTCCCGTTCTGGTTGCCAACTCTTTTTCCAAAAACTTCTCTTTCTATGCCGAGCGCTGTGGCGGCCTGTCTGTGGTTTGTCAAAGCACCAACGAGGCAGAGCGGGTACTGGGGCAAATCAAACTGCTGGTACGCCGCATTTACTCAAATCCGCCCCTGCACGGGGCACGGGTTATTTCCGATGTGCTTAACGAGCCGGAACTGTTCTCCATCTGGAAAAATGAAGTTGATGGCATGCGCACCCGGATCCGTACCATCCGCCAGAAAGCTTACGACATTTTGCAGAAACAGGCCCCCCACTTTGACAGTTCTTTCATTATTAAACAGCATGGCATGTTCAGTTATACCGGATTAAGCCTGGCACAAATTGAAAGGTTGCGTACTGATTACGGTGTGTATCTCATTGACTCCGGCCGTATCAGCGTCCCTGGCCTGAATGAAGATAACGTTGCCTATTTTGCCGAATCCGTCAGTAAGGTAGTTTGAATTTAAATTATTTTATGAAGTAACGTCATGAGCGAATTCAACTGGTCTTTTCCTTACCCCTCACAAAAAATGCCGGTACTGGCCTCCAATGTTGTCAGTACGTCCCAGCCCCTGGCCGCACAGGCCGGCTTAAGCATGCTTTACAAAGGCGGCAATGCCGTTGATGCCGCTCTGGCTACCGCTATTACCCTGACGGTGGTCGAACCCGTCATGAATGGTATTGGTGGCGACATGTTTGTCCAAATATGGCATGAAGGCAAACTGTATGGCCTGAATGCCTGCGGCGTATCCCCCGAAAAATGGCACTACCCGCACTTTCAGGACATGCCTGCCATGCCAACCACCGGCTGGGATTGCGTTACCGTCCCGGCCCAGGTCGCCGGCTGGCGGGCGCTTTCCGAACGGTTTGGCAAGCTGCCATTTGAAACCCTGTTTGAACCCGCCATCCATTATGCCGAACACGGCTTCCAGGTATCGCCCACCATTGCCCGCATCTGGGCCAGCCAGGTACAAAAATTGAAAGACCAGCCCGGTTTCAGCCAGGCCTTCCTGATTGATGGCAAGGCACCCCAAGCGGGTGATTTCTGGCGCTTTCCCGAGCAGGCCCGAACCTTGCGGGACATCGCGGAAACCAAAGGTGAAAGTTTTTACCGTGGTGCCCTGGCCCAAAAAATCATTGACCATGCCAGGCAAACCAACGGTTACTTTACCGCTGCCGACCTTGACACGGCACAGGCCGAATGGGTTGAACCGATCTCCCAATCTTTTCGCGACATCACCCTGCATGAAATCCCCCCCAACGGACAGGGTATCGCGGCCCTGATGGCCCTTGGCATACTTGATCATTTCGATATCGAAAGCATGGGCCTGGACAGCCCCGACTTCTATCATGTCTGTATCGAATCAATGAAATCGGCTTTTGCCGAACTGCACCAGCACATTGCCGACACCCGCTACATGAAAGTCAATGCCCGTGACCTGCTGGCCGAAGATTATCTTGCCGCCAAGGCCGGCCAGATTTCCATGGCCCAGGCCGGCACACCCTCGGCAGGCATGCCCAAAACCGGTGGCACCGTATACTTAACGGCCGCTGACAGTCAAGGCACCATGGTTTCCTTTATCCAGTCCAATTTTCATGGTTTCGGCTCCGGTGTCGTGGTACCGGGCACCGGAATTGCCCTGCATAACCGTGGCAGCGGCTTTGTAACCACAAAGGGTCATGTCAATTGCGTTGGCCCACGAAAAAAACCCATGCACACCATTATTCCCGGCTTTATTACCCGAAATGGCGCCCCACTCATGTCATTCGGCGTCATGGGTGGCAGTATGCAAGCGCAGGGCCACCTTCAAATGGCCGCACGCCTTGGCGCATTCAGCCAGAATCCGCAGGCCATGAGCGATGCGCCACGTTTCCGGGTTGAAAACGGCCCCGTTGTGCATATTGAAGCCCATACACCGGCAGCCGTCATACAAACCCTGCAAAATCGCGGCCATAAACTGCTTATCGCCCCCGCCGACAGCCTGGAATTCGGGTCGGCACAACTGATATATAAAACCGGACACGGTTATATCGCGGCCTCAGATTCCCGCCGTGACGGTCAGGCAGTCGGTTTCTAAAGTTATATGCAATAATCGCAGTAAATAAAATGAAAAGATAATAAACCAACCTGAAATACCAAGAGAGGATAGAAAGGCAATGAGTCAATACGAAGCACTGAGTTTATATATTAATGGGGAATTTATTTCCGGGGAAAACCGCAAAACCCAGGATGTCATCAACCCGGCCACACTGGAAGTGCTTGGGCAACTGCCACATGCAAGTGAAGCCGATCTGGATCGCGCCCTGGCTGCGGCCCAAAAAGCATTCGATTCATGGAAGCACAGCTCACCCATGGAACGCTCAGCCATTTTACGCAAAGCCGCCCAACTGTCGCGTGACCGTGCCCAGCAAATTGGCCTTAACCTTACCCGCGACCAGGGTAAACCCCTGGCCGAAGCCGTTGGCGAAATCATGTCCTGCGCCGACCATTGCGATTGGCATGCCGAAGAATGCCGCCGTATTTACGGAAGGGTGGTACCACCGCGCAGCCCCAATATCCGCCAGTTTGTCGTGCGTGAGCCCATTGGCGTGTGCGCCGCTTTCACCCCCTGGAACTTCCCTTATAACCAGGCCATCCGCAAAATCTCCGCCGCCATTGGCGCGGGCTGCTCTATCATCCTGAAGGGTCCCGAAGACTCACCCAGTGCCGTTATGGCGATTGCCCGTATTTTTCACGACGCCGGCTTGCCAAAAGGTGTACTTAATATTGTATGGGGTGAGCCTGCCAAGGTATCCGATTACCTGATCCGTTCACCCATTGTGCGTAAGGTTTCCTTCACCGGATCCGTACCAGTAGGTAAACAGCTGGCAGCCTTGGCCGGCGCCCACATGAAACGCATCACCATGGAGCTGGGTGGGCACTCTCCCGTACTGGTATTCAACGATGCCAATATCGAGCAGGCCGCCAAAAGCCTGGCCAAATTCAAAATCCGCAATGCCGGCCAGGTATGTGTTTCCCCAACCCGTTTTTATGTGCAGGAGCAAGCCTATGACCAATTCCTGGACATTTTCGTAAACTCACTGAAAAACATCCAGGTGGGTGATGGCACCGTACAAGGCACTGAAATGGGCCCGCTGGCACATGAACGTCGCGTTTCCAGCATGAGCTCATTTGTTGAAGATGCAAGAAATCGCGGTGCCACCATTGAACTGGGCGGCGAGCCCCTGTCACAAACCGGCAACTTCTTCCCGCCTACCGTGGTAACCAACCTCAAAGATGATGCCAAACTCATGACCGATGAGCCCTTTGGCCCCATCGCCCCGGTTGTTAAATTCAGCGATACCGATGAAGTGCTGGCCCGGGCCAACAGCCTGCCTTACGGTCTGTCTTCCTATGTTTTTACCAACTCCCTGCAAACGGCCACCCATGCATCAAACACACTTGAAGCCGGCATGGTCAATATTAACCACTTCGGTTCTGCCCTGCCTGAAACGCCATTTGGTGGTGTGAAAGACAGCGGCATAGGCAGCGAGGGTGGTACCGAAACCTTTGATGGCTACCTGGTTACTAAATTTATTACACATATATAACAATTCATAATTTTTCTTCATAGAAAAATTAATTATTTGCTTATGCCAAAAAGTGTGAAGAAGCTGTTTCTTCACACTTTTTTTGTTTCTGTTCGGTTTAATCTTAAAACCCTATGGAAAGCACCAATAGCGACGTCAATTTATTGTGAGCATACTTTAGCTACATTTGGCACGGCCCCATACCGTGCTCTCGATCACTAATTTTCAGAACTAATGCATAACATGAGTGATTTAATACTAGAGACAAAAAACCTGACCAAAGAATTTCTTGGCTTTGTTGCAGTCAATGATGTCAACCTGCAAGTCCAGCGTGGTCACATACATGCCCTGATCGGCCCCAATGGCGCAGGCAAAACAACCTGCTTTAATTTGCTAACCAAATTTCTTCGCCCGACCTCAGGCAATATTTTCTTTAACGGCACCAACATCACCGCCGAGAAACCCGCCCAGATTGCCCGCAAAGGTATTATCCGTTCGTTCCAGATATCCGCTGTTTTCCCTGAGCTGACCGTACTTGAAAATGTACGTATCGGCCTGCAACGCCAGCAGGGAAACTCTTTCCATTTCTGGAGAAGTGATAAAACGCTTAACAGCCTGAATGACCAGGCCCGGGAGCTGCTGGCAGAAGTGGATTTGCTTGAGTTCGAAAACCACATCACCGGCGGCCTTCCTTACGGACGCAAGCGCGCCCTGGAAATTGCCACCACACTTGGCATGCAACCTGAGCTTATGCTGCTTGATGAACCCACCCAGGGCATGGGACATGAAGACGTTGACCGGGTCACCCAACTCATTAAAAAAGTCAGTGCCGGCCGCACCATTCTGATGGTTGAACATAATATGAACGTCATTTCATCCATTGCCGACAAAATAACCGTACTGGCTCGGGGCGCAACCCTTGCCGAAGGCAATTATCAGGAAGTATCGCGCAACCCTGCCGTCATGGAAGCCTATATGGGCACTTCCGAAGGTCAACTGGAAGGAGCCCACTAATGACCGCACTCGCACTTGAAATCAAAGATCTGCAAGCCTGGTATGGCGAATCCCATATTTTGCATGGCGTTAACATTTCCATTCCAAAGGGACAGGTTGTCACCCTGCTCGGACGCAATGGTGCCGGTCGCACCACAACGCTACGGGCATTGCTTGGCCTGACAGGAACCCGCAAAGGCTCCATCAAGGTTCATGGTGTCGAAGCCATTCATCTGCCCACGCATAAAATCGCCCACCTGGGCATGGGTTACTGCCCCGAAGAGCGTGGTATTTTCGCCAGCCTGAGCTGCGAAGAAAACCTGTTGCTGCCTCCCCCCCTGAAAGTCCGCAACAGCGACACCAAAAGCATGTCAATTGAAGAAATATATGACATGTTCCCGAATTTGCTGGAACGCAAAAACTCACCGGGAACCCGCTTATCCGGTGGCGAACAGCAAATGTTGGCGGTTGCCCGCATTTTACGCACCGGTGCCAATATTTTATTGCTTGACGAAATTTCCGAAGGCCTTGCCCCGGTTATCGTTCAGGCACTGGCCCGCATGATTACCACTTTAAAAGCCAATGGTTACACCATTGTCATGGTTGAACAGAATTTCCGCTTTGCCGCACCACTGGCGGATCAATTCTATGTCATGGAACACGGTGAAATCGTTGAACACTTCCCCGCTTCCGAGCTGGCCGCCAAGCAGGACACCTTACATACCCTGCTGGGCGTCTGATTTTCATTACCATTTCTTTATTATTAAATCCTTGGAGACAAACATGAGACTCAAGAAAACAATACTAGCTACTGCCATTACCCTGTCAGGCCTGGGTCTTGCCCACGCACAGGGCATTTCCGATGACGTTATCAAAATCGGCTTTATTACCGACATGTCAGGCGTGTACTCTGACCTGGATGGCCCGGCCGGTGGCGAAGCCATTAAAATGGCCATCGAAGAAATCGGTGGTGAAATCAATGGCAAGAAAGTAGAACTGGTCACTGCCGACCACCAGAACAAGGCCGATATTGCTTCCGCCAAAGTCCGCGAATGGATTGACCAGGACAAGGTCGACATGATTATTGGCGGCACCAACTCTTCAACCGCGCTGGCCGCTTCCGCAGTGGCTGCCGAAAAGAAAAAACCTTTCATTGAGATCGGTGCCGGCTCAACCGCGTTAACCAACTCGCACTGCACCCCTTTTACCATTCATTACGCCTATAACACCAAGGCACTGGCCAACGGTACCGGTTCTGCCGTATACAACCAGGGCGGCAAAGACTGGTTCTTTATTACGGCCGACTACGCCTTTGGGCACTCTCTTGAACAGGATACGGTTGATGTCGTCAAGGCTGCCGGCGGTAATATCAAAGGCACCGTACGCGTACCCTTGAGTACCACCGACTTCTCTTCTTACATGCTGCAGGCCCAGTCTTCCGGTGCCCAGATTCTTGGCCTGGCCAATGCGGGCGGTGACTTCATCAACTCCATGAAAGCCGCCAGTGAGTTTGGCGTCACACCTGCCATGAAACCTGCCGGTCTGCTGGTGTTCATCAATGAAGTCCACGCACTTGGCCTGCAAGCCACCCAGGGCCTGTACCTGACTACCGCCTGGTACTGGGACCAGGATGACGAATCCCGTGCATGGGCCGCCAAATTTGAAGAGCGCATCAAACGTAAACCGTCCTTCGCACAGGCAGGTGACTACTCTGCGGCGGCCTCTTACCTGAAAGCGGTGGCCGAATTGGGTACCGACGATGGTGAAGCTGTTATGAAATGGTTCAAATCCAACCCCATCAACAACTTCTTTGCCAAAAACGGCATTGTTCGCAAAGATGGCCTGATGGTCAAGGATATGTACCTGATGCAGGTAAAAACACCTGAAGAATCCAAAGGGCCATGGGATTACTACAAACTGGTGGAAACCATTCCTGCAGAAAAAGCTTACGGCCCCGAAAGCGAATCCACCTGCAAACTGTAAACTCATGTTCCGCTTATATATGTAAGTATCCGCAGCCAGAAGACAGCCCTTACCCGGCTGTCTTCACAAAAACAGTTAAAAAACGCCTTGCCTGCCCTCACCCTGAAACCAGGGCTTGCATTCAGGCCAGTGGTCAATAAACAAACTGAAACGTATGCATTATGATTGATATTTTCGGCATCCCCATTCAAGCCTTTCTTGGCCAGATTCTTCTTGGTCTTGTAAACGGCTCCTTTTACGCAATCCTTTCCCTGGGCCTGGCCGTTATTTTCGGTCTTCTCAATGTGATTAACTTCGCCCATGGCGCGCTCTATATGCTGGGCGCCTTCCTGGCCTGGATGGGACTACAATACCTGGGCCTTAATTACTGGGTCATGCTGGTTGTTGCCCCTATTGTGGTTGGCATTTTTGGCATGATCATCGAGCGCTTATTACTGCGCCACCTCTACAAGCTCGATCACCTTTACGGCTTATTGTTAACATTCGGCATTGCCCTGCTGATTGAAGGCATATTCCGCAGTTTCTATGGCGTTTCAGGGCAGCCTTACCCGACACCCGACAGCCTGCGTGGCGCAGTCAATCTGGGCTTTATGATTCTGCCTATTTATCGCGGCTGGATTGTCATAGCCTCAATCATCGTGTGCCTGTTCACCTGGTTCATGATTGAAAAAACCCGGCTTGGTTCACTGCTGCGTGCCGGCACCGAAAATCCCAAACTGGTTGAAGCATTCGGCATCAACGTACCACTCATGATTACCCTCACCTATGGCTTTGGTGTGGCGCTGGCCGGTTTTGCCGGTGTTCTGGCAGCCCCCGTCCTGCAGGTATCCCCGCTCATGGGTTCCAACCTGATTATTGTCGTCTTTGCAGTGGTCGTTATCGGTGGAATGGGCTCCATCATGGGTTCCATCGTGACCGGTCTTGGCCTGGGCGTCATTGAGGGCCTGACCAAAGTATTCTGGCCAGAAGCATCCAGCACTGTTGTGTTCATCATTATGGCTATTGTTTTATTACTCCGCCCCGCCGGACTTTTTGGGAAAGAAAAATGAACCGACAAATCCTTGGCTATGTATTATTTGCCATCGTGGCAGCCTTATTACCCACTTTCGGCGTTTATCCCATTTTCGTCATGAAAATCCTGTGCTATGCCCTGTTTGCATGCGCATTCAATTTGTTGCTCGGGCACGTAGGCCTGCTTTCTTTTGGCCACGCCGCTTTCCTTGGCAGCGCCGGTTATGCGACAGGCCATGCCATCAAAGTCTGGGGTTTCTCTCCTGAACTGGGCATTTTATATGGTGTTTTAGCTTCCGCCATACTGGGTTTTATCATTGGCGGCCTGGCTATCCGTCGCAGTGGCATTTACTTCACCATGATTACCCTGGCCATGGCACAAATGGTTTTCTTCTACTTCCTGCAAGCTCCCTTTACCGGTGGTGAAGACGGGCTGCAGGGTGTACCCAGGGGTCATCTGTTTGGTTTGCTTGATTTAAGCAATGACCTGAATCTTTATTATGTCGTTGTGGCCATTTTCATGATTGGCTATTTCATCTGCTGGCGTACCGTCAACTCTCCTTATGGCCAGGTTATCCGCGCCATCAAGGAGAACGAACCCCGTGCCATTTCCCTTGGCTACGATGTTGATAAATACAAACTGCTGGCCTTTGTTCTTTCAGCCGCCATTGCCGGCCTGGCCGGCGCTACCAAAACACTGGTTTTTGTGTCCGCCACCCTGTCCGATGCCATGTGGCAAATGTCAGGCATGGTTGTCTTAATGACCCTGATTGGTGGTGTGGGTACCTTCACCGGCCCGGTGCTTGGCGCGTTTATTGTGGTTATGCTGGAAAACAAAATCGGGGACTTTGGCCGTACAATCACCGACACAACGGGTATCCAGTGGTTCTCATCGCTGGGGGAATCTGTCACCATCGTGATGGGTTTCATCTTTATTGTCTGCGTTATGGCGTTCCGCAAAGGCATTGTGGGTGAATTAGCACATATTTTCACTTCAAAGCATAAAAACAGTTAAGCAGTTACAAATATCTCATCAGTCTTGCAAGCAACATAGTTATTTTCTAAGCAATTACCCTTATTTTTTACATTATTGCTTGCAAGACCCCGCCTCTTCTTACTATTATCAGCCCAGCGTCGAAAAGCCTTAATTTTATAAATATAGTTTTCGAAAAATACCTTAAATAGTCAAGGAATTTATATGAAAAAATCCCTTTTAACCGCAATGCTAAGTGCCGCTGCAATTGTATCCGGCAATACCTATGCCGCCGGCTACCCCGATCATGCCGTCCGGGTGATTGTTCCATTTGCCCCAGGCGGTTCTACTGATATTGTTGCCCGTTTGGTTACGACCAAAATGAGTGACATTCTTGGCCAACCTTTTGTTGTTGAAAACAAAGGCGGTGCGGGTGGTGCCATTGGCGCAACCGAAGCCGCCCGTGCCAAACCAGACGGTTACACCCTTTCCATTGCAACCGTTTCTACCCTGGCCGTCAACCCTGCCTGCAAACCAACCGGCCTGGGTTACGATGCCCTGAAAGACTTTGCGCCTGTTACCAACTTCGCTAACGTACCCAACATCCTGACCGTCAATCCGAAATTCCCGGCAAACGACTTCAAGGAATTCCTGACAGAAATCACTGCCAATCCAGGCAAATACTCTTACGGTTCATCAGGTACCTGCAGCGTATTGCACCTGTTTGGTGAAGCCTTCCGCATGTCAACCAAAACCGATATCGTTCACGTCCCTTACCGTGGTTCAGGCCCGGCCGTGGCCGATGCGGTAGGCGGCCAGATCGGCATCTTATTTGATAACCTGCCTTCTTCTTTCCCGCAAGTCGCTGCAAACAACCTGCGCCCCCTGGCCATTTCCTGGCCGGAGCGTATTGACAGCCTGAAAGATGTTCCCACTTTTGCGGAATTGGGTTATCCCGAATTGAACCAGCCTGTCTGGTATGGTTTACTGGCTCCTGCAGGTACACCCGACGATATTCTGGCAACACTGCATAAGGCAGCTGCTGAGGCCCTGAAAGACCCAGCCGTTGTGACTGCTCTTGAAAAACAGGGTGCATTCCCGTCAGGCAACAGTC
This sequence comes from Alcaligenaceae bacterium, assembly GCA_012735395.1. Lineage (GTDB taxonomy): Bacteria > Pseudomonadota > Gammaproteobacteria > Burkholderiales > Burkholderiaceae_B > Advenella. The sequence continues at coordinate 11,016 of JAAYHN010000055.1, forward strand.
CTGCCGAGTTTGCCAAAGAAATCCAGCAGCAATATGACTGGGCAAAAGAAGTTGTGGAAAAAGGCAATATTGAGTTGCAATAACCGCTTTCTCCGCATCGCATCAAGCGGATGGCCATCTCATCCGCTTTTTTGCTCATAAATTCATAAAGTTCACACAATTTATATACACAATGAAGGTTTGAAGTTATGCACATAAAAAATCAACAGGACTTCTGGTCCGGTTTGATGTTTATTGCTCTGGGGGTCGGTTTTTCACTGTTCTCCACGAGCTATGACATGGGAACACCGGCTCGTATGGGTCCAGGCTATTTCCCCTTTTGGCTGGGTGTTGTCCTTGCCCTGCTGGGTGGTATTGTCACGATTAACTCCCTGCGTGGTGAAGAAGGCGAAGACCACCATATTGGCAAGTTTGATTTTGACATTCTTGCCCTGATTATCGGTTCCATCGTTGTATTTGGCGTCATGCTAGACAATCTTGGTTTGTATATTTCACTGGTTCTGCTGGTTATTTTCAGTAGCCTGGCCAGTCATGAGTTCAGTCTTAAAATCGCCATTGGCAATGCCATCTTCCTGGTTATTTTTACCTGGCTGGCTTTTGTCAAAGGCCTGGGCCTGATTTTCCCGCTATGGCCGGTACCATTCGCCGAATGGCCCACCTATGCCATCATTATCATCCCTGCTGCCATCATTATCGGTTTTGCAATTCTTATATTCAAGCTTAAAGGAAGTAAATAATGGGAGAGCTGTTTGAACATTTAGCCCTGGGCTTTTCTGTTGCCTTTACGCTGGAAAATCTGTCCTATGCATTCCTGGGTTGCCTGCTGGGCACCCTGATTGGTGTATTGCCAGGCATTGGCCCGGTTCCCACCATTGCCATGTTGCTACCCCTGACCTATGTATTGCCACCTACCGCCGGCTTGATTATGCTGGCCGGTATTTATTACGGCTCACAATATGGTGGTTCAACTACCGCCATTCTGGTGGCCTTGCCGGGTGAAACCTCGGCGGTGGTGACCGTCCTTGACGGGCACCAGATGGCCAAGAACGGGCGAGCGGGTGCGGCGCTGTCCATTGCGGCCCTGGGCTCTTTCTTTGCCGGCTGTTTTGCCACCGTGTTGCTGGCTGCCTTCGCGCCACCCCTGGCAGAAGTTGCCTTCAAGTTCGGTCCCGCCGAATACTTCTCCCTGATGGTACTGGGTCTGATCGGTGCCGTGGTACTGGCCTCCGGTTCCCTGCCCAAAGCGATCTGTATGATCA
>JAAYHN010000056.1 GCA_012735395.1 Alcaligenaceae bacterium
CCTGTACCTCGTGTGCCTTACGCAAGGAGCTGGTAACACCCTTGGCCACTTCAAGCGCAACACCTGCCTCTATGCCAGGCTGAAGGAATTGCGTGAAAATGGTTTTCATTTCAGGATTGCCTTCAGAAACCTTTTCAATTTGCACGATGGCGTAACCGTTAGGTGTTTCGATACCGGTAAAAACAGGTAATTTATCTACCGGCGCATTCATCACGGTATTCAACACATCGGCAGGCCATTGGTTGGAAGACAAACGGCTGACCACTATTTCCTGGTCAAAACCGGTATCAGCCGCCACACCATGTTCTTGCAACATTTTCAGTTCTTCAAGACCAACTTCTTTAGCCTGCTGCTGTGCCTTTTCTGTTTTCAGGTTGTTTTCCACCACCGCCTTTACCTTGTCAAGCGGTGGCACTGCTGCCGGCACATCCTGCTCTACGCGAACAACCAGAAATTCGGAAGGTGAAATTTCAATGACACCGGAATTCAGTTTCTGCTTAAGCACTTCATCAGAAAACAGCACCTCGCGCACGCGTGGACTTTCAAAATATTTGGCATCGGTGCTACCGATAACGGCGCCTGCCCCAACCTGTTGCTCGCTTAACAAACCATCGCGGGCAATACCATTGGCGTTTTTAATATCCAGCTGGAGTTCATCGGCCACCGGCTGAAGGGATGCCCGGTCATCATTAACGAGTTGGGTCATGCGGGTAGCCAGGTCGGCAAATTTCTCTGCGGCCAGCTGCAGACGGATTTCCTGTTCTACTTCGTTTTTAATATCTGCCAGTGCCTGCACAGAGCCGGCATCAATTTTAACAACCTGGATAATATGATAAGAATTGCCCACTTTTACAGGATCGGTAACGCCAGGTTCGGCCAAAGAAAAAATGGCTTCATCCAGGGCTGGAATATCACCTTTGGCAAGCAAGCCCAGGCTGCCATCCAGGTTGCGGGTTCCAACGTCATCAGAATACTGTTTTGCCAACGCAGAAAAACGGGCCGGATTTTCTTTCGCCTGGGCAGCCACATCCTGTGCTTTTTTCAGGGTTTCTTCCTGCGTTGCCGCATCGGCGCTTTCAGGCAGTTTAATTTGGATATGATTAACCTGACGTCTTTCTGTTTTGGAATACTTGGCAATATTGGACTGATAATAAGTATTGATATCTTCATCAGAGACATCGGCCACGCCTTTCAGGGCGGCATCCTGATTCAGGATAAGGTATTGGGCATTGACATATTGTGGTATTTCAAGTGCTTTACCGTTTTTATCGTACCACTGGACAACTTCATCTTCAGTGACAGAAATATCCTGTATATAAGCAGAGGTTTCAAACTCCCTGAGCCGGACCGTACGCTCCTGTATCATTGCCGTTTGCAATAAATCCAGTGTTTTACCTGGCAAGGAAACCGATTGTGCAATAGGTTCCAGCACATGGGAAAACGCCTCATTCTGGCGTACATATGCCTCGTAGTCTATATCACGGATATTGTTTGCGCTAAGGAACTCATTATATTTCTGGTATGAATAGACGCCATTATCATGGAACTGCGGGTCAGACGCGATAGCCTGGCGAACCATGCTATCAGTGGCATTGAAATGCCCTTCGATCATTTCCTGTTGCAGAACCTGGGTATTTATTAATTGATCAAGCCAGGCTTTGCGGTTTGCCGGTGTATCGGCTTTGGAAATATCAAAATTCTGCCCGGCCTCCATCCTCATTTGATCAAGGCGGTTACGCCAGGTTAAATTAAACTGCTCCTGGGTGATATTGGTATCTTTGACGCTTGCAAGTTTGACGTCATTGGAAACGAAGCTTTGATAATCGGCGACGCCAAAGAAAACGAATGATGGCACCACCAGCACAATTAACAAGGCCAGGATAATACGTCGATGTGTTCGGATAATTTCTAACATTAAGCTCTCAACTCAAACTGCATGAATACGGGATATAAAATTATAAATGGCATTGTTCATATAAACAGGTTCCCTATTTTAGGGCTTTTCAGTTTTGAAATATACTATTTCCGGGTATTTCATGAAAAGTCCCTTTCAAAGAGGCCGGTAACTTCCTACAATATAATATATTCATTCAAAAATCATATTATTATGTCTGCCAAAAACAGTTTCAAATGGCCATACCCACGCCTGATTGCGCATCGTGGCGGTGGTTATCTTGCCCCTGAAAACACACTGTCAGCCATACGCTGCGGTCATGCCAACGGGTTTGGCATGGTAGAGTTTGACGTCAAGCTCAGTCAAGACAACTCCTTGATACTCATGCACGATGACACCATTGACCGCACTTCCAATGGTACTGGCCTGGCTGCCACCAAAACGTTTAATGAGCTTTCCGCACTTGATTTCGGCAGCTGGCACTCGGCCCGCTATGCCGGCGAACAAATCCCAACTTTTCTGGCCGTTGCCAGGTTTGCCCAGGAAAACCGGCTGTTTTGCAATATTGAAATCAAACCCTGCCCCGAAAGGGAAGAGGAAACCGGTATGCTTGTGGCCCAGGCAGCACAGCAATGGTGGCGGCATTCGCAGTTTCCACCATTATTATCGTCCTTTTCCCGCAAGGCACTGGCTTGCGCCCAAAAAACGGCACCGGAACTTGCCCGTGCCTGGCTAAACGATGACTTGCCGCACAATTTCATCGATATTCTTGAAGAACTGGATTGTGTCGCCATTAATCTCAAGGAAAGCCTGCTGGACCAGGAAAAAATAAACCGTATTCACCAGGCGGGCTATAAAGTTTGCGCCTGGACAGTCAATGACTACCAGCGTGCCAAACAACTGTTGGCATGGGGGTGTGATGCCCTGTTTACCGATGAATTGCTTCGGGTAACACCCGATCTGGCCTGACCGCCGCCCTATTTACCACAAGGATATATTTTGTTCAGTTACCGCCACGCCTTCCATGCAGGCAATCATGCCGATGTACTCAAGCATGCCATTTTGTTGCATATCTTGCATTACTATAATAAAAAAGAAACACCCTACTGGATCATTGATACACACGCAGGTGCGGGTGTTTACGATTTACAGGATGCCTGGGCCGAGAAAACAGCCGAGTTCAGGGACGGCATTGCCCGCCTCTGGGAACGCAATGATCTGCCCGCAGACTTGCAGGTTTATATCGACCATATCCATAACATGAACGAAGATGGCGAGCTGGTGTTTTATCCGGGCTCTCCGTGGATTGCACTTGAATTAATGCGACCCAAAGACCGTTTGCACCTGTTTGAACTGCACCCTACTGAAATTGATGTATTAAGCGATAATATTGCCCAGCAAGGCAGGGAAATTGCACGCCAGGTTACCGTTTTTGAGAAAGACGGTTTTACCGGGCTCAAGTCGCAGTTGCCCCCCGTACCCAAAAGGGGCATTATCCTGATAGATCCTTCTTATGAAGACAAGAAAGATTACCGAAGTACGCTAACAGCCGTTAAAGAAGGCCTGAAGCGGTTTGCTACCGGCTGTTTTGCTGTCTGGTACCCGTTGGTCAGGCGCAAGGAAGTGCATGACATGCTTAAACAGCTTGAAAAACTGCCTGATACGCAATGGGTTCATGCTTCTTTGTCGGTCAAGAAACCCCCTCTGGACGGTTACGGCCTGCATGGCAGCGGCATGTTTATTATCAACCCGCCTTACACTTTGCATGGCGCACTTGAAAAAAGCCTGCCCTATCTGGCCAAACACCTTGCCCAGGATGATACCGCCACGTTCAGCCTTACTCGTCAGGGTAACTGATTTCAAGAATATCCAGCTCTGCCATCCCGGAAGGCGTACGCAATGTAATCGTATCGCCCTCCCGGGCCTTTAACAGCGCACGCGCTACCGGTGAAATCCAGCTGATTTTTCCCTGCAGGGGTTCTGCCTCATCGACCCCGACAATCGTGACGGTATGTTCTTCACCGTTTTTATCGGAATATAAAACGGTTGCGCCCAGAAATACCCGGTCTTTATTTGGTTGGGTGGCTGGATCAACGACCTCGGCCATTTCCAGTCTTTTGGTTAAGAAACGGATGCGCCTGTCAATTTCACGCAACCTTTTCTTGCCATAAAGATAATCCCCGTTTTCCGAGCGGTCGCCATTGGCTGCCGCCCAGGAAACAATTTGCACCACATCGGGCCTTTCCGTATTCACCAGATGAACCAATTCTTCCCGCAAGGCTGCATAGCCTTGCTTGGTCATGTAATTTTTGGTGCCAGCAGGCAAACTGCTTTCCTGTTCTGCACCAATATCGTCATCATCTTCGTTATCTGATTCTTTAACAAATGCTTTATTCATAACTTAAAGTATTGCCTCCCAGACCGGTTGCAAGCCACTGGGCAAAGGAGGCAGTTTTCCAAGATCCATCGGGCTCTCCTGCGGGCTGTGGAAATCGGAACCGCAAGAAGCCAGAAAACCGTATTGACGGGCCACATGGGCATATTGGTGATATTGGTCTACCGTATGTGAACCGGTAACCACTTCAATCCCCCTGCCCCCCATTAATTTAAAGGTTTTGAACAGGGTGATGAACTCGCTGCGGGAATATTTGTACCTGCCCGGGTGGGCAATAACGGCAATACCACCGGCACTCTTGATCCAGCCCAATGCCTCTTCAAGGCTGGCCCAGTCACCTGCCACATAACCCGGTTTGCCATCAGCCAGATATTTGTCAAACACTTCCTGCATGGTTTTACAATAACCTGCTTCAACAATATAACGGGCAAAATGCGTGCGGCTTAACAAATTGGGGTTATCGGCATAACGCAAAGCCCCCTGAAAAGCGTCTTTAATACCAAACGTTTCCAGTTTGCCGGACATTTCATGGGCCCGTGACACCCGGTCGGTACGGATACGGTCCAGACCGGCATTCATCTCTTCGTTATCAGGGTCAATACCCAAACCAACAATATGCAATGTATGCTCTGCCCAGGTAACCGAAATTTCTATACCCGGGATATAAGTCATACCCAGCGACTCTGCCACCTGGCGGGCTTCTGCCTGCCCCCCGACTTCGTCGTGATCGGTCAGGCTCCAGATATTCACTCCGTTGCCTGCCGCACGCCTGGCCACCTCAGCGGGGCTTAAAACACCATCTGAAACCGTGGAGTGACAGTGCAGGTCTACATTCAATCTGACCTTGCTATCCATAATATTTTCCTACCTGTAAAACCTGTCAAGAAAGTAAAAACTCGCGAACAGTATGTACCTGTTCTGCCGGCATCAGGGTGGGGGCATGCCCCACTTCGGGTATCACACTGACACGGCTGTTTTTATTCTGCTCCAGCATTTGATCAACTGATTCACTACTAAGCAGATCGGAAGTTTCACCTCTTAATATGAGAATGGGGCAATCAATAGAGGCATAAGCCCGCCACAAATAGGCTTCTGCCGCCGCAAGCGCCTCGGCGTTTTCCTGCAGCCTGAATGCTTCTGCTATACGTATATCGTAGTGACTTTTCCAGGCATTGTCTTTAAATTTAATTACACTTTTTGTAAATTCAACCCATTGCGTGTCAGAAAGCGGCCCAAACGAGGCGGCATTTTTTTTCATGTGCTCAACCGCCCTGTCAAAAGTATCAAAAACCAGTGGCACCCCTACATAAGTTCCAATTCGCTTGATTGACTCAAGCTCTATTTTAGGGCCAACATCATTCAGTACCAGCTTATTCAGGGCAAAACCGGTGTCTCGTGGCATGCTTTCATGGCGGGTTTCCTGTTTTGCCAGTTGCAAATCGGTTTTTTTAACCAGGCTGGCAAAAGCCATGCCAATGATACCGCCCATTGAAGTACCAATCCAATCGATGGTTTTGGCATTAACCCTAGCCAATAAAGTAAAAATATCAGAAACATACTGTGGCACGGCATAAAGTGCCGGATTACCTAAAAAATCAGAGGCACCGCGGCCCACGATATCCGGGCAAACAACCCGGTATTCTGCCGACATGGCCTTGGCGATATCGTCAAAGTCACGACCGGTACGGGTTAAACCATGTACGCATAACAGCACCCTGTCATTGGCCGGATCCCCCCACTCCCAGTACGCCATACGGTGTACACCTGCGGTACTGACACAATTGACATAATTCAAACGGGGTGATTCCATGACATTCCTCCAGAAATGGATTGAGATTTATTCTTAAGTATATGCCGATGCTAGCGGGCATGCCAATACCGTTTTCCAGAATTGCGTTCTGAATTGGCATTAAGCCCGTAAGGACTGGAATGAATGGTGATGGCCCCATGCCGGTCTGTCCGCCAGAAGACGCTGCCGCTTTCCTGCCAGCGCTGCTGGATTTCTTTGGCCGGATGCCCGTAACGGTTCAGATAGCCATTTTGTGCAATGGCATGATCAGCCTTTAGGGCGGTAACAAACGGCTGTCCTGAAGAGGTTTTGGCACCATGATGCGCCACAACCACCACATTGGTTTTACCCAAACCCTGTTCTAGCAGTCCGGCTTCCTGGGTGGTATAAATATCTCCGCTTAAAAGCGCGGTATGCTGTTTGCCTGTAATATGCAAAACACAACTGTGCTCATTACCACTGTCTAGCGGCAACGGCGATATTCCCTGATTCAGGAATTCAAAAACCACGCCATCATACACAAACCTCTGCCCCTGCCTGCAAGGCAGATAGGCCAGCTCCGGGTTGTGCAAGGTATATTCTTTTCCCAGCTGTTTTTCTTCGTAAGCCACAAAGCCGTCGACCCTGAACGATGCATACACCATGCCGGTATCTATCCCGGCAATAATTTCAGAAAAACCACCGGCATGATCCAGGTCTGAATGCGATACGATTAAAGTGTCAAGCCGTTTAACACCGATTGAACGCAAATAAGGCAAAATGATGCGGCTTCCCGCTTCACTGGCATGACTTTTACGTGCCCCGGTGTCAAACAGCAAGGTATGATTTTCAGTTAAAACTAGTACGGCGGTACCCTGCCCGATATCCAGTGCCACCAGTGTCCAATAGCCCGGCAAAGGCCGCTCGGCCCGAACAAAGAATACTGGTATCACAAAGCACCAGGCCAGCTTTTTATAGGGCCATCCTTTGGCCTGACACAATACGATAACCCCCAGCAAGGCAATAAGAAACCCGGCCAAAGGCGGTGAAGCAATATAAAGATTGCCACCAGGCAACTGTGCCAGCAAACGGGTAAACTCCAGCATCCATTGCAAAATGCCATGGGTAAAATTGCTTAGCCAAAAAATAGCAGAGGGGAAAAAACCTGTCACGCCCCATAGGGCAAGCAACAGCGATAAGGGCGTTATCACCCAGCCAATAAGCGGTATGGCATAGGCATTTACCAAAGGCGACACCACAGAAAAGCGGTTAAAAAGCAGAATAAGAAACGGTGCCAGCGCAAGCGTTATAAACAATTGGATTCTGGCCGCTGTCATGATGACAGCAAGCGGGCTTTCTCCCTGCCAGCTTCCTTTTTTCTGGATATGACTTTTACCCAGCCACATTAAAACGGCAACCGCTGAAAATGACAACCAAAACCCGCTGGACAGAATGGCCCACGGATCCAGCAGCAATACACAAAAACAGCAAAACAAGAGAATGGCAAAAACCGATACCCGTATACGAAATGCAAGCGCCAAAAAACCAATCAAAAGCATAAGCAATGTTCTTTGGGCCGGTATCCCCCACCCCGCCAACAGGCAATAAAACCAGGCAAGCAGCAACCCAGCCAGGGCCGACAATACCTGCACCGGCCGTTGATCTGACAGTAATTTACCGTAAACCCTGAATTTTTTACTTAACCAGATAAGCAACAGGCTGGCCATCATTGCCAGCATAGTAATATGTGAGCCGCTAATGGAAACAAGATGCGTAATACCTGTTTGGTTGAACAGCTCCCAATCTTCCTGGCTGATGCTGTTCTGGTCTCCCATCACCAAAGCAACCATGACCGATGCATAACGCTTATTGGGCAAATACCGCAACATGGCCGAGCGTACTGTATCACGCCCCCTTTCAATGGCAATTTTAAAACTGGCAAAAGGCCTGTCTTCCAGCAAGACGGGACTGCCTTGTACCGCAGCACCCGCCCTTACATTATTGGCAAAAGCGTATGCTTCATAATCAAAGCCATTGGGGTTCATACTTCCATGGATGCGTTTAAGCTTCAAAGACATTTCCCAGGTCTGGCCGGGCCTGATTACAGGTAGTTTATCCTGTAAGGGTTTTGGCTTGCCATAAACCCCCGGCCATGGCCCCACCTGCCAGCGTACCTGTATTTGTGACGGTATCCCTTCAAGGGAAAAGCGATTCAGTACTTTAA
>JAAYHN010000057.1 GCA_012735395.1 Alcaligenaceae bacterium
CTTCCGGTGGTGGTGCCAAGCACATGCGTGAACTCATTACCCAGTTTGGTTTGCTTAACGATTCCGTCAAGCCCTTGCTGGACGATCCCGCTTCCGCCATTCTGGAAATTGACCGTCAGTTGTTAGTCGCACAAAAAGACGAAAAACTGCCCCAGGAAAACTTTGGCATCACCTTGGCCGGCAATTTAATCCCCTGGATTGATAAAGACCTGGAAAACGGCCAGTCCCGTGAAGAATGGAAAGCCGAAGCCGAAACCAATAAAATCCTGGGCCGTGGCCAGGCATTTGGTACCGCTCCTGTACCTATTGATGGCCTGTGTGTGCGCATTGGTGCCATGCGCTGCCATAGCCAGGCATTAACCATCAAGCTTAAACGTGATGTGCCGCTTGATGAAATCTCCGATATTTTAAAACAGGGCACCGATTGGGCCAAGGTCATTCCCAACAACAAGGAAGCCACCATGGCAGGCCTGACACCGGTCGCCACCACTGGCACACTTGATATCCCGGTTGGCCGTTTGCGCAAAATGTCCATGGGCCCCGAATACCTCAGTGCCTTTACCGTGGGTGACCAGTTATTGTGGGGTGCGGCCGAGCCGTTGCGTCGCATGCTGCGTATTGCTATTGGTGAACTGTAAGCATGGAATTACCCGCCTGGCTTGCCAATGAGGCGGCAGTATTAATTATTGCCGTTTCACTGGTCATGATTATTGTTCCTGCCGTGGTATTTGGCATGTTAAAACGCAAGGCTGCCCGGCAGCCCAAAATGATGTCCAATGAAGAGCTCAAAGGCAAGCTTGAAAAAATCAATCTTGACCTGGATTCACCCGAGTCCTGAGCCTAATTAAAAAAGCATGATGGATAGCGCAAGCGAAGTGCCAACAAAACGAATTGCATTGGGCATAGCCTATAACGGTACGGCCTATTATGGCTGGCAAACCCAGCCTAACGGGCAAACCGTGCAAGATCACCTTGAGGCTGCCCTGCGGCAGTTTACCACGCAGGCCACACCCACTATCTGTGCGGGCCGCACAGATACCGGTGTGCATGCCCTGGCGCAAATTGTTCATATTGAAACAACTGCCCAGCGTCGCACAGAGTCCTGGGTCAGGGGGCTGAATGCCTTATTGCCCGACAGTATTTCCGTGCGTTGGGCCCAAGAGGTCAAGCCCGATTTCCATGCCCGCTTTTCGGCACTTTCCCGCAGCTATGTCTATATACTTAGAAATGAGCGCATTATGTCGCCTCACTGGGTGGGTCGTGCCGGCTGGGATTTCCATCCGCTCAATGTAAATGCAATGCAGGAAGCCGCCAGCCTTCTGGCCGGTACACATGACTTCAGCAGTTTTCGTTCTTCCCAGTGCCAGGCAGCCAGCCCGGTACGGACCCTTGAATTATTACAAATAGAAAAGCAGGGCGCCTTTATTGTTTTTACCCTTAAAGCCAATGCCTTCCTGCATCATATGGTCAGGAATATTATTGGGTCACTGGTTTATGTTGGTAAAGGCCGCTATCCTATTGAATGGATGCAAAGCCTGCTGCATGAAAAAGACCGCAAATTTGCCGCGCCTACTTTCATGCCAGATGGCCTGTATCTGGCGCAGGTCACTTACCCCGAAACATTCGGGCTTGAGCAGTTCAATTGTTTCAATATCAAACAACCATTAAACTCGCTAATTCAGGCCTGATACCCGCCAATAATACGGCAAGGGTAAGTATTAAGTTACAGACTGAAGTAAATACGTTATCATCTTGCAGCTAATCATTTAGCCTATTATTCAGGAATAATTCAAATCTCAAGCGACCAGGCAATCTGTTGCTTGCTGCAACGGACTGAATAATAAGGCTTATTTTATTTCACAAGAGAATATCATGGGTTTTTTACTTTCCATTTCCCGGCTGATAGACTCGCTTAATACATTTGTAGGCAAGTTTGTTACCTGGCTAACGCTAGTTGTTGTCGTGATCAGTGCCGGCAACGCAGTTTTTCGAAAATTATTCCATATCAGTTCGAATGCATGGCTGGAAATTCAATGGTATCTGTTTGGTGCGGTTTTTTTACTGGCAGCCGGATACACATTCCTTAAAAACGAGCATGTACGTGTTGATATCCTGTCGCAGCGGATGTCGGCCAGAACCCAGGTCATTATTGAAATTGTTTGTGTGCTGCTGTTCATGCTGCCTGCCTGCTTGCTTATTATTTATCTGTCATGGCCTTTTTTCATGCTTTCCTATGAAACGATGGAGCAGTCATCCAATACCGGCGGTTTAATCCGCTGGCCGGTGAAACTGTTATTGCCAGTGGGTTTTTCCCTGCTGTCACTGTCAGGTATTTCCCATATTATTAAATGTAGCGCATTTCTGGCCGGGAAAGGGCCCAATCCGCTGGAGCGTGAAAACACCAAAACAGCCGAAGAGGCACTGGCCGAAGAAATCGCCCTGGATGCGGCGCGTCGTGAGCAAAATGCAGGAGAAAAATAAGCATGGACTTGATTATTAACAACATGCCGCCCATTATGTTCCTGACCCTGATCTGCTTTTTGCTGCTTGGGTTTCCGGTTGCATTTTCATTGGCGGCCAATGGTATTTTGTATTGCCTGCTGGGTATTTTCATGGGTGAATTTACCTTCGCATTCCTGCAGGCCTTGCCCGAACGAATTTTTGGGATCGTTTTAAACGATGCTTTGCTGGCGGTGCCGTTTTTTACCTTGATGGGGCTGGTGCTTGAGCGATCGGGCATGGCCGAAGACTTGCTTGAAACCATTGGCCAGTTATTCGGGCCTATCCGTGGTGGTCTTGCCATTGCGGTCGTGCTGGTGGGGGCCATGCTGGCCGCTACGACCGGGGTGGTATCGGCTTCGGTTATTTCCATGGGGCTTATTTCCCTGCCCATCATGCTGCGCTATGGCTATGACCGTAAACTGGCAACCGGTGTCATTGCCGCATCAGGCAGTTTGTCGCAAATTATTCCGCCGTCACTGGTCCTGATCGTGCTGGCCGATCAGCTGGGCCGTTCCATTGGCGATATGTACCGCGGTGCCATGGTGCCGGGTTTGTTGCTGGCCGGTGCGTATATTGTTTATGTGATTATTGTTTCCTTTTTCAAGCCTTCTTCAGCTCCTGCCTTGCCGGAAGAAGCGCGGGTTTATAAAGAGCCCAATGGCAGCCGGGGCCTGAAATCCCTGCTGGTGGTCACTTTGATTGCGTCTGCATTGGCGTACTATCTGGATAGCATTCTGGTTGCAGAAAACGCACCGGTAGATGAAAAAGTCGTGGTTTCCCTGCTGTTATGGGGTGTTATTACGTTTATTATCGCACTGGTTAATAAATTCCTGAAACTGGGTTTGTTGTCACAAATCACCGAGCGTGTGATTTTTGTGATGGTGCCCCCCATGTTCCTGATTTTCCTGGTGCTGGGTACTATTTTCATTGGGATGGCAACACCCACGGAAGGCGGCGCAATGGGGGCGGTCGGTTCCATTTTGCTGGCCATGTCGCGCAGGCGTTTAAGCCTGGACCTGTTAAAACAGGCAATGGATACCACCACTAAAATCACCAGTTTTGTGGTGTTTATTCTGGTTGGTTCCACCATCTTTACCCTTACTTTTACCGGCTTTGGCGGCCAGAATTGGGTTCATGGGTTGTTTGCCTCTTTGCCTGGCGGAGAATACGGTTTCCTGATTGTGGTCAGTATTGCGGTTTTCCTGCTGGCTTTCTTTCTTGATTTCTTCGAGCTGGCCTTTATCGTTGTTCCACTGCTTGGCCCGGTTGCCGAAAGCATGGGCATTGACCTGATCTGGTTCGGGGTATTGCTGGCAGTCAATATGCAAACCTCATTCATCCACCCGCCATTTGGCTTTGCGCTGTTTTACCTGCGTTCGGTAGCACCTAAAGAAGATTATGTCGATAAGGTTACCGGCAAGCTGATTCCCAAGGTAACTACCGGAGACATTTACAAGGGCTCCATTTCCTTTATCGTTATCCAGCTGTTAATGGTGGCAATGGTCCTGACATTACCGGGTCTGGTCACTCACTATAAAGATGAAGGCACCGGGGTAGATCCAAGTACGATTATTATTGACTCCGGTTCCTATGGTGCTGACCCTTATGGTTCCCCAAACCCGTATGGTGGGGGCAGCTCAAGTGATGCGTTTACCAATCCGGCAGATGCATTCAAGTAAGCCCGCTTGGGTTAAACCCGGCTTTCCGGTTTGTGTGTTTCAGGTATAAGCGGATAAAATATAAGCCTGCCACAATTATTGTGGCAGGTTTTTTTTGGACAGAAAATGAGAACACGGGTAAAAATTTGCGGTCTGCGCAGTAAACAGGATATCCATATGGTGGCTGATGCCGGGGCCGATGCCATTGGCCTGGTTGCTTATGCGAAAAGCAAGCGGGCAGTCAGCATAGAAGAGGCAGCCGTATTACGTCGTGAAATTCCTGCCTTTGTTTCAGCGGTTGTGTTGCTGGTTAATGCCACCCTGGAAGAAGTGGAGCGGGTTATTAAGGAAGTGAATCCCACATTGCTGCAATTTCATGGCGACGAATCCCCTGAATTTTGTGAGCAGTTCGGTTTCCCTTATATCAGGGCCCTGCGGGTCGGGGGCGGCGCATTGCTTACGGCACAAGACATTGCACTGGAAGTGCAAAAATACCCGCAAGCCTGTGCTTTTCTTTTTGATGCCTATAGTGCCGGTTATGGCGGTTCGGGTTTAACCTTTGATTTAACCCTGCTTGAAAAAGCACGTGAACATTTGCAGCACCGGCAAATTATTATTGCCGGTGGTGTAAATGCCGGCAATGTGCAGCAGCTTATCAGCCAGGCGCAGCCTTATGCGATTGATTTAAGCAGTGGCGTAGAAGCAGCCCCAGGCGTGAAATCAGCAGAAAAAGTGCGGGAATTCATGCAAAAGGTGGCGCAAGCTTAACAGGCTTGATACATTTTTACAAAAAAACGGGCGCTACCCGTTACATGTTCCAGCGTGGGGCGCATACATTAGCTGCCCGATCACTAATTTACATGGCAAGCGATTCAATCTCTTCCTGCAGCATGAGCCATTCTTCTTCCAGGTCATTATGGCGCTTGCTGAGCTCACCGTGCTCGTTAAGTACCTTAACTCGCTCATCGCGCCGTTCATCTGCATAGAAAGACTCATCGGCTATCAGCAAATCAATCTCTTCCAGCCGCTTCTGGCTTTTTGCCATTTCGCTTTCCACTTTTTTGAGCTTGCTTTCCAAAGGTTTGCGCAGGGCCGACAGACGCTGGCGCTCTTCAGCTTCAAGCCGTTTTTGTGTTTTGCGATCGGTGGTTTCTTTGGAACCGTTTTCAGCCGCTTCCAGACGGGCTTCGCTGCGTTCGGCCTGCGTGCGCTGGTTCAGCCAGTCGCGGTAATCTTCAAGGTCACCGTCAAATTCCTGTACCTTGCCATCGGCCACAATCCAGAAACTGTCTACGGTGGTGCGCAACAGGTGGCGGTCGTGTGAAACCATTAACATGCTGCCGTTAAACTCGGCCAGGGCGGTGGCAAGCGCTTCACGGGTATCCACGTCAAGGTGGTTGCTGGGTTCGTCAAGCAGCAGCAGGTTGGGTTTTTGCCAGACGATCAGTGACAGGGCCAGACGCGCCTTTTCACCACCCGAAAACGGGGCCACTTTAGAGATGACGCTATCGCCACTGAAACCAAAGCCGCCCAGATAATTACGCAGTTCCTGCTCACGGACATCGGGTGCGATACGGGCCAAATGCTGCAGCGGTGTCGCTTCCAGGTCAAGCATATCCAGCTGTTGCTGGGCAAAGTAGCCAATATTTAAACCTTTGGAAGGCTTGTAAGAACCGGCCAAAGGTGCCAGTTCACCGGCAATGGTTTTGACCAGGGTACTTTTACCGGCACCGTTCACGCCCAGAATACCAATGCGGGCGCCACCACGCACCATCAATTCAACATCGGACAGAATGGTTTTGGCTTCACCCTGTTCAGAGCCGTAGCCAGTTGATACTTTGTCCAGAACCAGTAAAGGGTCGGGCATATTGGCCGGTGACGGAATATGGATATTGATACCCGATTCAATTTGCAGCGGTGCCAGTTTTTCCATGCGGGCCAGTGCCTTGACCCGGCTTTGCGCCTGTTTGGCCTTGGTGGCCTTGGCCTTGAAGCGGTCGATAAAGCCTTGCAAACGGGCGGTTTCCCGCGTCTGGCGGTCAATCGCAATCTGGGCCTGCTTCAGGCGTTCGGCACGCTGGGTAAGAAAATCTTCGTAGCCGCCTTTGTAGCGAACCAGTTTGCCATGGTCGAAATGCAAAATAACCTTGGCAACCGCATCAAGGAACTCGGTATCGTGGGAAATTAAAATGACCGTGCCCTGATAGGCATTCAGCCATTTCTCAAGCCATAGCATGGCATCCAGGTCAAGGTGGTTGGTGGGTTCGTCAAGCAGCAGCAGCTCAGAGGGGGCCATAAGCGCACGGGCCAGTGCCAGGCGCATTTGCCAGCCCCCGGAAAAACTGTTAACCGGGTTCATCCATTGATCGGGTTTGAAGCCCAGGCCCGCCAGTAACTGTTCGGCCCGGGAGGGGGCACTCCAGGCATCGGCTTCGATTAAGGCAGCTTCCAGTTCGGCAATACGGGTGCCGTCATGTTCGTTCAGCAGGCTGCGTTCTTTTTGCAGTGCGCGTAAATGGACATCACCATCTATAACGAATTCACGGGCCGGTTGTGATGAGGCAATGACTTCCTGGCGTACACTGGCAACCCGCCAGGTTTCAGGCATGCTTAATGAGCCGGCATCCTGGTCAAGTTCATGTTGTAAAAGGGCAAACAGGGTGGATTTGCCCGCCCCGTTTTTACCAACAATACCAACCCGTTCACCAGGGTGTATCACAAACTCAGCATTTTCCAGCAGTACTTTAGTGCCCCGTCTGAGTGTGAGGCCGGTCGAACGAATCAAAATCTATCCCGTAAAAAAAACAGTTGTTTATTCCAGCGTCAGCAGCTGGGCTCTATTCAATAATAAAATGCATTCGGTCGTGCTTTCCGTTTCCAGGAAAACAGGATCCAGGGTTGGGAAGGCATTGATGAAATTTTCATATTCATTGCCTATTTCAAGCACGATGAAGCCTTCGTCTTTCAGGTGGCAGGGTGCCTGCTTCAGAATATGACGGATCAGCTTCATGCCATCTTCGCCACCATCCAGTGCCAATGCGGGCTCGTTCAGGTATTCAACCGGCAAAGCGCGCATGGAGCTGCTGTTAACATAAGGTGGATTGCAGATTATAAAGTCGTACTGTTTTTTATTCAGTGAATTGAACAGATCGCTTTGAATTACATGGACCCGGTCATTCAGGCCATACATGGATACGTTCAGCTGGGCCAGGCGAATCGCATAATCGGAAATATCCACGGCATCAACGTCGGCTTGCGGGAATGCCAGGGCCGCCAGAATGGCCAGGCAGCCGGATCCGGTACACATGTCCAGTACATCCAGCTTGTTTTCCGGGTCTATGACCCAGGGGCTAAGCCGTTCGCTTAGCAGCTCTGCAATGGGCGAGCGGGGTACGATCACCCGTTTGTCGGCGATGAATTTATGCCCCTGCAGCCATGCTTCACCGGTTAAATAGGCCAGGGGAACCCGTTTTTTAACACGCTGCTCAATCAGTTTGATACAGCGTTTTTTTTCATCTTCAAGTAAACGGGCCTCAAGAAAAGGGTCAAGTGTATCAAGGGGCAGATTCAGTGTATGCAGTACAAGATAGACGGCTTCATCCCAGGCGTTGTCTGAGCCGTGTCCGAAAGACAGTTTGGCTTCATTGAAGCGGGAAATGGCATAGCGGATCATGTCCCGCACAGTTTTAAGTTCGTTATGGGTTTTTGTCATGGTGCAGAAGAGTAAATGCTAAAAATGATCAGAGCAGGAGGTTTTCAAGGGTACGGCGATAAATATTCTTGAGTGGTTCCAGACTGCTGATCTCTATATGTTCATTAATTTGGTGGATACTGGCGTTAACCGGGCCAAATTCTATGACCTGAGGGCATATTTTGGCAATAAAACGGCCATCAGAAGTGCCCCCTGTCGTGGATAATTCGGTACGGATACCGGTTTCATCGAGAATGCCTTTGGCAATGGCCGTGCTTAATTCTGCACGGGGCGTCAGGAAAGGCTCACCGTTGAGTGTCCAGTTCAACCCGTATTCTAACCCATGCTTGGTTAAGATTGTATTAACCCGTTCTTTCAGGCTGTCAGCCGTGCTGGCAGTTGAAAACCGGAAGTTGAACATGATTTGGGCTTCACCGGGTACAACATTGCCTGCACCGGTTCCGGCATGGAAATTGGAAATCTGGAAGGTGGTGGGGGGAAAGTATTCATTACCCTGGTCCCATTCTGTATTGGCCAGCTCATGGATGGCAGCCGCACATAAGTGAATCGGGTTGCGTGCCAGGTGAGGGTAAGCCACATGCCCCTGTTTGCCCTTGATGCTTAACAGGCCATTCAAAGAGCCCCGGCGTCCGTTCTTGACGATATCACCCAATTGGCTGGTGGACGTGGGTTCGCCAACAAGACAGTAATCAAGCGTTTCATTACGGGCTTTTAAAACCTCACAGACCTTGACGGTACCATTGACGGAAGGACCTTCTTCATCAGAAGTAATGAGCATGGCAATGGAGCCACGGTGATCGGGGTGTGCCTGTACAAATTCTTTGGCTGCCACCATGAAAGCGGCAATGGAGCTTTTCATGTCGGCAGCGCCACGGCCATATAAACAGCCGTCTTTCTCGGTGGCGCTAAACGGGTTGCTGCCCCATTTCTCAAGGGGGCCGGCAGGTACGACATCAGTATGGCCGGCAAAGACGAAAACCGGTGACGCAGTACCACGCCTGAGCCATAAATTGTCAACATCTTCAAAACGCAAATGTTCAGCGATGAAACCGAAGGGGGCCAAGTGCTCACTGATAAGCGCCTGGCAGTCTTGGTCTTCGGGGGTGACAGATGCGCGCTCAATGAGTGTTTTGCTTAGTGCAAGTACTTCAGATGTCATGTTTTAAGCCCTTAACAGTTCATTGACACTTGTTTTGGCCCGGGTTTGTGCATCAACCCGTTTTACAATGACAGCGCAGGCAAGGCTGTGCGAGCCATCGGCGGATGGCAGTGAGCCGGGAACGACAACCGAACCGGAAGGAACGCGGCCATAGCTGATTTCACCGGTTTCACGATTGTAAATTTTGGTGCTTTGGGATAGAAAAACGCCCATGGCCAGTACCGAATTTGCTTCAACAATAACCCCTTCAACTACTTCCGAGCGGGCGCCAATAAAGCAGTTGTCTTCAATAATGGTAGGGTTGGCCTGTAACGGCTCAAGTACGCCACCAATACCGACCCCACCAGAAAGATGCACGTTTTTGCCAATCTGGGCGCAAGAACCTACGGTTGCCCAGGTGTCAACCATGGTGCCTTCATCAACATAAGCACCAATATTGACATAGGAAGGCATAAGCACCACGTTCTTGGCAATGAAAGCACCACGGCGGGCAACGGCTGGCGGAACAACCCGGAAGCCGCTTTGCTGGAAATCCCTGGCGGTGTAGTCCTGGAATTTAAGCGGTACCTTGTCAAAAAACTGCAAGGGGGCGCTATTCATGACCTCATTATCCTGAATGCGGAAAGATAATAAAACCGCCTTTTTCAACCAGTCGTGTACTTTCCAGTTTCCGTCAATTTTCTCGGCGATACGCAATGTACCGTTATCCAGGTTGGCAATGGCGGTTTCCACGGCGTCACGCAATTCTGCGCCGGCGTTTGAATAAGAAAGGTTGGCACGATCTTCCCATGCCTGTTCCAGG
The DNA here is from genome assembly GCA_012735395.1 of Alcaligenaceae bacterium. Lineage (GTDB taxonomy): Bacteria > Pseudomonadota > Gammaproteobacteria > Burkholderiales > Burkholderiaceae_B > Advenella. The sequence continues at coordinate 9,834 of JAAYHN010000057.1, forward strand.
ACGTTTTGAAGGGCGGTGTTCATTATTTGTTTCTTTATTAAGGTAGCGGTTGGAAAATTTATAAATATAGTTGCTTCGTATTTGAATAGGCTTGGCCCGTGTCAGGCATGGTTGCTGATAAAACGGGCAATTCGTTCAGCCCCCTCTATACACTGTTCAATGGGGGCAACCAAGGCAATACGAATGCGGTTCTTGCCCGGGTTAATGCCATGGGCCTCACGGGCCAGATAACTGCCGGGCAGCACGGTGACATGGGCCTGCTCAAATAATCGCAAGGTAAACTCATCATCCGCCATGGGGGTACCGGCCCAAAGATAGAAAGAGGCTTCAGGCATTTTGACATCAAGGACCCGGGAAAGAATAGGGTAGACGGCATCAAATTTGGCTTTATAAAGTGCCCGGTTCTGTTCAACATGGGTTTCATCATTCCAGGCAACAATGCTGGCGGCACTGTAAACCGGACTTAAGGCAGCGCCATGGTAAGTGCGGTATAACAGGAATTTTTCAATCAGGCTGGCATCACCGGCCACAAAACCGGAGCGCATACCAGGGACATTTGAGCGTTTTGACAGGCTGGAAAAACAGATGACATTTTTATAATTGCCGCGCCCCAAAAGGTGGGCTGCCTGAAGGGCGCCTACGGGTTTGCTGTCGAAATAGATTTCAGAATAGCATTCGTCCGAGGCAATCACAAAACCGTAGCGGTCAGACAGCTCGTAAAGCGTATTCCATTCTTCAAGCGGCATGACGTTGCCGGCAGGGTTGCTTGGCGAGCAAACAAAAACCAGCTCAACCTTTTCCCAGACGTCGGCCGTAATGCTGGCCCAGTTGCTGCCGAAATTTTTGGCGGGGTCTGCATTCAGGAAATAAGGTGTGGAACCGGCCAGCAGGGTTGCACCCTCATAGATCTGGTAAAACGGATTGGGGCAAAGAACCAGGCTGTTGGGGCCGCCATTAACAATGGTTTGCGTAAAAGAAAACAGGGCTTCGCGGGAGCCGCTGCATGGCAGCACCTGGGTTTCAATATCGGGGGCCGGGATGTCGTAACGGCGGGCAATCCAGTTGGATATGGCCTGACGCAGCCCGGCATCGCCTTTGGTAGGTGGGTAAGCTGACAGGCCGGCGATATTATTTTTGATGGCATCTTCTATTAAGGCGGGCGTGCTGTGTTTGGGCTCACCAATAGAAAGATTGATGGGTGCCAATTCAGGGTTTGGCGGGGTTGCGTTGGCAAGGAGGGTTCTTAATTTTGCAAAGGGGTAGGGCTGTAATAGGTCTAATCTGGCATTCATAATGCTGAAATGTCCATTTGGGGTTGCGGTGATTTGTTTTTTTATTTTGGTTTAATAAAATATTCTATCACTGGAATCCGGCTTTTTAGTATTAAAAA
>JAAYHN010000058.1 GCA_012735395.1 Alcaligenaceae bacterium
AATGCCGCAAGCTGTCCAGCGCGTCATTAAGCCCGTAAATTGGTTCTGTCAGGCCATAATGCCTGCCCCGCTGGGATCGTGGCTTTCTTTGTGCCCTTTCGGCTTCAACTTCCTGGATATGGGCGCTGTCGGGCAGTAATACATCCAGTAAATCAGCCGTTGCGGGCGTGGCATAAATGTACCCTGTGTAGCCATCTTTAACCAGCTTGGGCAACAAGCCACTATGATCTATGTGGGCATGGGTAAGCAATACAAAATCAATTTCAGATGGTTCAAAATCAAAAACCTGCCTGTTTCGTATCGGTGCATCGCGCCCACCCTGCACCATGCCGCAATCTACCAGAAACCGGATATTTCCGGTTTGTACCAAAAAACACGAACCGGTCACTTCACCTGCCGCACCCAGAAATGTAATTTTCATATTCAGCCTTCGGGTTTAAATGTTTTGTTACTGATTGATCATATCCCTGCCTACCGGCTTATTCAAGCGTCTTGTTATTGTCCTCTTTATGTTCAAGGTTGAGATGCTGCAGTTTTTCAAGCAAGATTGACAGGTCTTTTTGTAAATCCTGGCTTTGTTGCTGTTTGGCCAGCGCCATTGAAAGTGACTCATTTGCTTTTTTCAGTTCGCTGGTTTCCTGCAGGGTTTGTGCCCGCAACTGTTCAAGCTGTGTCATAAGTTGCCTGTTTTTATCTTCAGCCGCCATGAGTTGCGCTTGCCTGGCTTCATGGGCTAACAATAACTGCCTGTGTTCCGCCTTGGTGCTGTCCAGTTCTGCCAGTGTCTTTTCCTGAATGCTTTTATCTGTTTTAAGCTGCTGTTCATATTTGTTTTGCAGCTGTTTGGTTTCCTGGCGGGCCCTGTCAATTTCCGCTACCGAACGTAGCTCTGATGATTTGAAACGGCTTTCCAGCTCCCCTCTTTCTGTGGCATGCTGCTGGTTAAGATTCAGCAGGGCCTGTTCTGCCGCCTGTTGCTGGCGGTTTTTTTCTGTCAGTAACTCTGCTATCTGTATTTTTAACTGGTTTATTTCCCTGCCTTTGGTTTCCTTATCTTGGTTGCTTTTTGCCAGCAAAATCTTTAACTCATTAATTTGAAGCGTCATATTACTTAAAAGCTTTTCTTGCTCTTGCATGGCAGCCTGGTGCAGCGCCCTATTCTGCTCAAATTCCTGCCTTTCAGCTTCCAGAGCCTGACGAAAATTCCGGTTATCTTCAACCTGCCTGACGACGGTTTCATTGGCAATTTCCTGTGCTTTTTCCAGTGCCTGTGCCCAGGCATCTCGAATGAGCGTATCGACAGGCTCGGGGACTTGAACGGGATTTTCCTGGGCAAAACCCTTTCCGTTAATACGCTGGCCCAGAATACTGAACCAGTTTTCCAGCATGGGGCTGATGGTATTGGGAGAACCCCGCCCGATTTTCAGGCGAATACGTTCAATGGTCGGCCGCAAACCTTCTTGCAGCAATGCATCTGCCGCTTGCCACACATCTTCCTGTTGAATGCCGCGCCCTGTTTTTACTTGCATGATTTTCTTTTCTCTTTAGAATATAGGTTTCGATAAGTAAACATTATCGAAACCTATATGATATATTTGTAATATACACTACATTATACATAATATTTAATACAAATAAGATATTTTATTTATGGTTGGGCTTGAATATATGCAAGATCTTCAATTAATCCATCATTTTCCGCTGCTTGACCCTGCTCTTTTGCATCAATCAACCCAAAAAGCGATTGCTGAAATTGTGTCCGGGGGCGAATCGGAAAATACCCGTAACAGCTATAAAAGCGCAATGAAATACTGGGCAGCATGGTATAAACTGCGTTATGGGCAAACACTCTCCCTGCCCTTGCCCGTACCTGTCATACTGCAATTTATTGTTGATCATGCATTGCGCAGTACAGCTAACGGCGACTCTGTTGGCCTGCCAGCCGAGCTGGACCTATTCCTGGTTAAAAATGGCTACAAGGCAAAAGCCGGCCATTTTTCCATCAACACGATTTTGCACCGGCTCTCTGTTCTGTCAAAAGCACATAAAATGACTGCCGCCCACCCCAATCCCTGTCAGGATCCACGGGTACATGAGCTCATCGACAAAACCAGGAAACTGTATGCCAAAAAAGGCATGTATTCATTAAAACGGCCAGCCATTACCAAAGAGCCCTTAAGCCAAATACTGGACACCTGCGACGATTCATTAAAAGGCATACGCGACAAAGCGCTTATTCTTTTTGCCTGGGTAAGTGGCGGGCGCAGACGTTCTGAAGTGGCCAATGCGCATTTCAGCCAATTGATTTATAAACCCGGCTCCAGTGACTACCTTTATTTGCTGCTGCACTCAAAAACAAACCAGACCGGAACCGTCTCGGAAAACGTTTACAAGCCCGTAACGGGCATTGCTGCCCAGGCCTTACGGGACTGGATAAACATGAGTGAACTGCAAAGCGGTTATATATTCAGGCAAATTAACAAAAGCGGTGTTATTGGAGAAAAGCTAACCCCGACCTCAATTAATAATATAATAAAAGCCCGTTGCAAACTTGCCGGCCTGGATGAGGCCTTTACCGCCCACTCGCTAAGGTCGGGGTTTGTAACCGAAGCCGGTAAACAAAATGTGCCTATTGCTGAAACAATGTTACTGACAGGCCACAAAAACATTAATACCCTGATCTCTTATTATCGCGAAGCGAATATTCTGGAAAGCAAGGCTGCCAATTTATTTGAAAACAGCAATAATTGATGGCATTGATTTAAACGTCTGATACATTTGAGCAAAATCAAAAAAACCTTAAACTTTTATAAATAATATATTGTTTTATATTATATTTATAAATATAATTATATCTTCTATAATTTAACTATGAACACTACGCTTACAAAGGATTTATCTACCACAATGCGATCGGCAGCTGGTGAAGCCATAAAACTGTTAAAGGTAATGGTCAACGAAGATCGCCTTATGATGATATGCCATTTGCTTGATGGTGAAAAAACGGTCAGTGATATAGAAACACTGCTGGATATTCATCAACCTAACCTTTCCCAGCACTTAACCGTATTGCGAAAGAGTGGTGTGGTAACAACGCGCAAAGAAGGCAGAAATGTCTATTATTCGCTGGCAGATCCCAACGCAGTCGCCCTGATTGAAACCCTGTATCGCCTGTATTGCAACAATCTGGATTCCAAAAAATAACTTTTGCTTAAGCCTGTGTTCTTCAAAAAGCCCAACTTACTTCAGTAACTTTAAAAGGACATCATCATGAACAAAAACGTAGGTGGAATTGATAAAATCCTGCGCATTATTGTAGGCGTAGTATTAATTGTTCTGGCCATTACCGGCACCATCGGCTGGTGGGGTTATCTTGGCGTTATTCCCCTGGCTACGGGTTTGTTTGGCTATTGCCCCATCTATTCAATCATTGGCTGCAAAACAGGTTGCCCCTTAACTAAAAAATAGTTTATTTAATTATTGTTCTTATCCGGGCATTTTTCTGTTTTGTACTTATGCCCGGCCCCTTGATTTTAATAACGGCAGGTAGCGGTATTGCTGTGCCTGTTACCGGGTTTATTGGCAAGCCGTTTTTCCTGATCTCATAATGCAAATGCGGACCGGTAGAATTACCCGTCGAGCCAACAAAGCCAATTATGGTGCCTTTTTTTACATACGCCCCGTATTTCAAACCCGGCGCATACCCTTGCAAATGCGCATAAAGCGTACTGTATGTATTGTTATGCTTTAATACGATGGTATTTCCATAGCCACCCCGCGAGGCCATATAAACAACTTCACCTGCCTGTACGGCCGGGATAGCCGTACCTGCCGCTGCCGCATAATCTGCCCCCGTATGCATACGCATTTCCTGGAAAACCGGGTGCATGCGCCAGCCATAACCAGAGGAAAGCCGTTTCCCTGTAAGTGGTGAAACCATTAACGATGCCAAGTCTGTTTCTTGAGATTTCCCCATAACAAGCACGTCATTGTCCAGCTCGGGAATGTCGCTGAGATCAATATCCTGCGCACTCTGGGCCATTGCCAGAACAGGCATGAACAACAGGAAAAAGAATGGCAGTTTGTTCAATTTAATAGCTACCCTTGGCAACAAAAACAATCATAAATAAGATGCGACATGCATAAAAGGCGTCAGGAAGAAGCAATCACTATATAATCGCAGTCATTAAGAATAGTAGTTGACATCTTGGGTAAAACCAATCGTGAAATTGATAAAAACCGTAAAAAACACTTGGCTGCTTCTACTTGGAACGGCCCTGTTGGCTGCCTGCAGCCCCGAACCCTACCCTGCTGAAGCCAGAACCGACCTGATTTCCTTATGTATGGAAGGTATTTTGTCGGGCCAGACTAAAGTTATTACCGAAGAAAACAAAACACTCAATGCGAATGAGTCGCTGAAGCTGTGTGAGTTCAGGTTCCAGGAGTTTGTTAAAGCCGTTCCTCTCAAAGACTATCTGGAGCAGCAAACACACCTGTATGAAAGTTTTCAGCGGGCATATCGTCAAAAATACGTATTGAACGATGTTTACGAAAACCTCTCGCCCAAAGATAAAAAAACGTTTGCCCTTACCTCCAAGATTATGCTTGGGCTTGACACCACAGAGGCTGAAAATGAAGTTGTGCAATAAATGGCTTATGGCATGTATTACCTTATGCGCAGCACTTCCCGCCGCATATGCCCGGCAACAGGCCTATCCACAATACGAAAAAGAGAAAGCAATTATTTTCTGCATGACACGCGAGTATGTTCTTAACTATCAAGATGAGCCCGCTGAAGAAGACCTGTTCCCTGAATGTGAAACCCGTTTCCTTAAGCTTCAGGAAACCGTTCCCTATGAAAAGTACAAGGCCATACGGGACAAGGGATATATGATTTACCAGGATGATGAAACTACCCATATTCTTAATGAATACTACGGCATCCTGACAGGACAGTATTAACCAGACATCAACAATATCAATACAGGAGAGTTATTTTGTTATATTCAGGCCCCCTGAAAAAAAGCCTGCGCCTGCTTGCGCTTGCCAGCCTGGCTTTTTTTGCCACATCACCCGCATTTTCCGAAACACTTAAATGGCCCGAACATGGACTGAAATTAATTGTTCCCTTTGGTGCCGGCTCAACGCCCGACCAGATTGCCCGCATTGTTGCCGATCATGCAGCAAAAACACTGGAAAAACCCATTGTTATTGAAAACAAGGCGGGAGCAGGTGGCAATATCGGTACGGCCGCGATTGCCAATGCCAAACCCGATGGTTACACCTTTGGCATTTCCATTACCGGCCCGCTGGTGAATAACCAGTTTATTTATAAAAACCTGCCTTACGACCCGGAAAAAGACCTGTCACCCTTAACCATGGCGGTGACCCAACCCAATATTATTGTGGTAAAAAGTGATTCGGGCATTAACACCCTGCAGGAACTCATTGATAAAATCAAAGAAAATCCCGACAAATACAATTACGCAACCGCAGGTACCGGTACCGGTTCACATTTATCCATGGAGCTAATGCTTCAGGCTGTTGACGGTATTGCCACCGCTGTACCCTATCCGTCTTCTCCGAATGCATTGAACTCTTTGCTGGCGGGCGACACGCAATTTACCGCTTTGGCCCCCATTGCGGTTATCCCACTTGCACAGGAAGGCAGGCTTAAGGCACTGGCACAAACCAGCGCCCAGCGGGTAAGTGCCTTGCCCGATATTCCTACCGTGTCAGAAGCCGGCGCACCGGGTATTGAAGGTTCAGCCTGGTCGGGTTTTATCATTTCTTCCAAGGTACCACAGGAGATCCAGGACAAACTGGCGGCCGCTTTGGTTGCGGCACTGAATGACCCGGAAGTCAGTGAAAAACTGAAGGCGCAATACATGGACCCCCTGCCAACCACCCCGGCTCAATTCAGGGACTACCTGCAGGAAGAAAAAGCCCGCTGGCAGCCTCTGATAGAAAAACTGGACCTAAAAATTAACTGACATCCCGCCGTCAATGGTAATGACCTGACCATTGATATAGGAAGCAAGACCCGAAGCCAGGAACACGGCGGCACCTGCGATTTCTTCGGGCTTGCCCCAGCGTTTCATGGGCACCCGGGCAACAAAAGCGGCCCCCTTTTCCGGATCTTGCGCCAGTTCCCGGTTGGTTTCAGTGGCAAATGGCCCGGGCGCAATTGCGTTGCTGGTAATGCCATGAAGGGCATATTCAACCGCCAGGGCCCGCATGAGGCCGGTTAAGCCCATTTTTGTAACCGGGTAAACGGCATCACCATATCTGGCCAATTCTCCGGCAATGGAAGTCAGTGAAATAATGCGCCCAAAACGGTTCTCTACCATCATGGCGGCAGCCTGCCTGGATGTATAAACAGCGGCCGTTAAATTGGTATGTATCAATGTTTGTATATCTTCAATCGTACTGTCTGCCAGTGATTTCCTGATGCGGATTCCCATATTGTTAACAAGAATATCGCAACGGCCAAAACTGTCCCTTATTTGTTTAAACGCCTTAACTATCTGGGCAAAATCCGACATATCGGCATGAATGGCATGTACCTGTATATTTTCACTGGCCAGCGCTTGCTGGCAGCGTTGCACACTTTCCCGGCTTCTGCCATTAATAATGACCGTTGCCCCGCTTTGCGCCAGTGCTTTTGCAATTTCTAACCCAAGCCCTCTGGTTGAGCCCGTGAGGAAGGCAATTTTATTATCCAGTTTGAATTGGTTTAAATAGGAATGAGTGTTAGCGATAAAAGACATACATTTAGATTGTTTTTAAGGTTAAACTTGAAAGAGATTTTGTAAATAAAGACTGGGAAAAGAAAATGTTTAACAAGTCTACTTCTTTTCAATATGAAAA